>JBCCTM010000035.1:0-16276 GCA_039198535.1 Pseudomonadota bacterium | reverse complement strand
GCGTTCCCCTCCCCGATCACGGCGTCGCCCCTGCGGCGGCTCGCGTCTCCATCAAGCGACGGCAAAAGCCGCGCCGATGATGGGGCGACAAGCCGTCTCGCAAGATCGCCTCCCGATGCGCCGCCGCGGCGTAACCGGCGTTACTCTCCCAACCATAGGCGGGATACCGCACGCTCAAGCGCCGCATCAACCGGTCCCGCGTTTGTTTAGCCAGAAGCGCCGCCGCGGCGATGGACAGCGAGCGGCCATCGCCGCCGACCAGCGCTTGCGCGGGGCAGGGGAGGCCCTCGGGCGCGCGATCGCCGTCGATCAGAGCATGGGCGGGGCCCACGCCGCGCTGGGCCAGCAATCTGGCGCGGAGCCGGCGCACGGCGCGCCGCATGGCGAGGTGGCTGGCCCAAAGAATGTTCAGCTGCTCAATCTCTTGGGGCGAGGCGGCGCCCACCGCGCCCCTTAGGCGGCCCAACCGGCTCAGCTCGTCGAGGCGGGCCAGCAGGGCCGCGCGGCGGAGCGGCGTCAATCTCTTGCTGTCGTCGAGGCCCTCCGCGGCCAGGCGCCGCGCCGCGTCCTCAGAAAGCCAGACCGCCGCCGCAACCACCGGACCGGCGAGCGGCCCACGGCCCACCTCGTCCACGCCGATGATCAGCGCCGGCTTCGCTTGGCCGTCGCCGCCCTGCGTCGCCGCTTCCAAGATCGCCCGTTGGGCGGCGCGCTCGCTTTTGAAATCGGGCCGGGCGGGTCGCCGCTTTTTCGACCGGTTCGGCGCGTTTTCTGCCTTGCTCATGCCGGGGGCCTAACAGGCCTCCACGGCGATTTCAGCATCTCTGACCCGTCATCCGATCGAGGACTTCCCATGCGCGCCCAGTTGCTCTCATTGAACCCGTGGGCGAAGGGCCTGGTGCATATGGTGATCTTCACCGTCGTCGCAGCGCTCTATCTGGTCGCTTTATTCGGGCTCGGTCACGGCAATTTGCCAGGGCCGATCCGAGTGGAGACCGATTGGTTTCTCTTTGAGGAAATGACGGCGACCGCGATCGCGCTGTTCAGCGCGGCCAGCCTGATCGGCGCGGCGGCGCTCGGCTTTCTCTACGGCGCGGCCTCCGCGCTGCTCTACAACGCCGCCGCGCGCCTGGTGGGCGGCGAGGTATGCGATTTCCAGGAGGCCGCCCCGCGCGGAGCGCGCCGGCTCAAAACCGCCGCCGACGACCCGGTCAGCTCCCAGGAGCGAGCGTAATCGCCAAGACGTTGGTCAGCTTGCCAATATCGTCCCGTCGCAAGCGACCGCACAGCACGGCGCCTTGGGCGGATTGCTTCTCGCAGAAATCATAGGTGCCCATGTCGAGATTGAGCGCGAAGCGCGGGCCCACGCGCTTTCGAAGCGCTTGCGCCGCCTCATAGAGCGTCAGCGCGCGCGGTCTCGTGTCGTAGACGCCGATGCGGCCGTCATCTGTTTCAAACAACAGCCGACGCACGGCCCGGGGTGCGCCCTCGGCCGGCCTCAAATCCAAAACGCCTTCGTTGATCAACAAGTGGCTCTGAACCGCGGAGAGCCCCTCGCGCCGCGCAACCTGCACAAACTCGCGGCGCGCTTCACGGTCGCGAAGGTTCCAGACACGGTCGCCATGGCCGACCCCGGCCACATTGTGGAGGCTCGGCCGCCCCTCCCCATCGATCAGCAATAGCCCATCCCAGCCCTGGAGACGGGCCAGTCTCGCGTCGCCCCGTTGCACCACGAAGCCCTCCGGCGCGAAGCGGTCTCCGCTCGAATAGGCGCCGGTCATCAGCACCCGCCGCTCCCCCCGCCGCAGCGGCGCGTCAAGGCGGGCTTTCTCATCGGGGAGGAAGATCAACTGCGCCGAGGCCTGCTGCTTTGGCGTGGGCGGGACGAGCATTGGCTCCGCGCCACGTGCGGTTTCGGACCACATAATCAGCGTCAGCGCGATTGCGGCGCGCCGGAGCGGCGCTTCGCCGATGGCGGCGGGCCCTCTACCCCAAATTCTGCGCGTCACAACGCCCATGGAAATCAACTCCGCAACGCCGGCGCGGCGCCTCAGCGATCAGCGGAGAGGATGCAGTGGCCAGCCCATGCGCTCAAGCGGCGATTATGCGGCGCCGGGGAGGGCGAAATCCCTCAGGCGGAGCGCATTTTCACCGGCGTCAGAGGCGGCGCTCTACCATCATTTTTTTGATCTCAGCGATGGCCCGGGCGGGGTTGAGCCCCTTCGGACAGGTCTTCGCGCAATTCATGATGGTGTGGCAGCGATAGAGGCGGAACGGATCCTCTAGGTTATCGAGACGCTCGCCGGTCGCCTCATCTCGGCTGTCGATTAACCAGCGATACGCTTGCAACAGCGCCGCTGGGCCAAGATAGCGGTCCCCATTCCACCAGTAGCTCGGGCAGGACGTGGAGCAGCAGGCGCAGAGGATGCACTCATAGAGCCCGTCCATCTGGGCACGGTCCTCGACGGACTGGCGCCACTCCTTCTGAGGCTGCGGCGAGTTAGTCTGCAGATAAGGGCGGATTGAGGCGTGCTGCGCATAGAAATGCGTCAGATCGGGCACCAGGTCTTTCACCACGGGCATATGCGGCAGCGGATAGATCCGCACCGCCCCACGTACTTCGTCCAGGCCTTTGGTGCACGCCAGGGTGTTCGCGCCGTCGATGTTCATCGCGCAGGAGCCGCAGATGCCCTCGCGGCAGGAGCGGCGGAAGGTCAGCGTTGGGTCGATCTCATTTTTAATGTGGATGATCCCATCGAGGATCATCGGGCCGATCTTGTCGAGATCGACGAAGTAGGTGTCGATCCGCGGGTTTTCACCCGTGTCCGGATCCCACCGGTAGATCTTGAACTCCTTCATCCGGCCCCGGGCGACGCCCTCCGGCTTCGGCCAGGTCTTGCCTTTCACGAGGCGAGAGTTTTTCGGAAGACGGAACTCAACCACGGTCTTACCCTTTCTCCGGCGCGTCTTGTCTACGCCGCGCTCCCGGCGGCGCGTGCGCCGCGCAATGCGTCACTGCAACAATGATCCAAGTTTCGGGCCCGCGCCCGCGTCATACCTTCGCATTCGGAGATGTAGCTCTGAATAACGGGTTCGTCATCCCCCTTAGGTTGCGAGTGCGAACGAAAAAAGCTCTGGCGCGCCATAGGGATGGCGCTTGATCGGCGCTAGGCGGGCAGCTTCAGCCAGGCGTTGTCATCGTTGGTCTTGGCGATCTCGTAGCCCCGCTCCAACAGTTCTGCGAGGCAGTCCCGACGCCAGATATGCCGGTGCAACGTTTCGAGAATGATCTCCCGAGGCCAAAGCTCGCGACGCGTTGTGTCAAAGTAAGGCAACAACGCCTGATCTTCGAAGCCTTCGACGTCGATCTTCACCAGGTCGATGCGGTCCACACCCTGCTCCGCAACGATCGCCGCCAAGGGCCGCATCGGCACCGTCACCGCGCCCAAGGGATTGGCCTCCCGCCCCGGCGCGATGGTGTTTGAGCCGTCCTCACCGCTGATCGACATGGTCGCTTCGCCTTCCTCAGGCCCGAGCGCAGCCTCTACAGCCGTCACGTTCTCCGCACCGTTCAGCGCAATGTGCAACGCAAGCTTTCTGAACGTGCGCGGATGAGGCTCGACGGCGATAATCCGCGCGGCCTTGTCCATGACGTGATGGGCGTACAGCGCGAAATACCCATTATTGGCCCCGAGATCGAAGAAAACGGCCGGTCGCCCCCGGTACGCGTCGAGCGTGTCGAGCTCTTCCTCCTCAGCGTGCACGCCCTTTCGGAACAGCCATTTGTCATGGGTGAACTCATCCACGAACAGCCGTCGCTTCGTGCCGCGGAACTCCGTGTCGAAGATTATGCCGCGCTTTTTGGTGAAATGGGAAAACAGCTTGTAGGCCCAACGCCGCAGCAGCGGCGGCAGGTCCGGCCGCAACGCGAAATTGCGCGCGCGCTCCAGGGTCGGCGAGAGGGAAAAGCTGCCGAACGGAGCCGAGAACGGGTCGAGCCCGTCGCCATCGCGGATGTCGCCGTCCATCGCTGTCAGCGGCCTAAAAGGGACAGTGGATTGCGAGACGCCGCATTGGCGCGCTTCGGCTGGAAAGTAAGAAACTCAATGTTTTTGCTCTCAAACGCATCAAGCAGCGCGTCGACGCCGGAAGCGACGGCCAACGCCCGCTCCTGTTCATAAAGCGGGTAGATCGAATAAAAATTCACGGTTTCGCCATCGGTCAATTTGAGCCGATGGAAACTCTCCGGCAGCGCGTCCGGCCAATGCATCATCACCGCCGACTGACGCGTCCCCGGGCCAAGCCGCGCGCCTCGGTCAATAATGTGGCCGGGGCCGAGCCAGGTGGCGTTGTTGTGGGGATAGCGCGCGACTGATTTGAGGAGCTGGATCGGATAGAACAATTCCGGCTTCTCCAACGCCTTTTTGATGGGGCCACGGGGGCCAAACCAGTCCGCCGGCAGGGCGATCACCACTTCGGCCCGCCCCCATTCGCTCTTCTGCGCGGCGAGCTGCGCCGGCAACGTCATGTGGCGATAGCTCATCCCCGCCGTGATCAACGTCCAAAAAGGCCGCTTCGCTGTCGGCGGCACCGGCAGGATATCCACATGGATGTCGGGCGAGACCAACTCGTGCCAGACGAGTTCATGCTTCCCAAGCGTCGCCTTCACATGGCTTTCGATCGCTTGGTAATAATCCTCATTGTAGTGCGGTCCGTCATGGGGATCGGGACGCGTCGACTTCGCGTTGCGCTCCCCCTCAGTGGGCTCTCTCGAAGACCGTGGCGCGACGCTGCTGGCGGAAATCAACCGAGGGGCCGAGGCCGACCGTTGGGCCTGGATGGCGGCGGTCTGGGCCGCCTCTGGGTCTTGAACCCGTGGCGTCTCAACTTCTGATGGACGTGCGGCGGCGCGCGCCGCCGCCACATCCTCCTGAGCGGCGTCCGTCGCCGGAACGACGGTGCGCACCTCGATGCCAGCCCGCCTCTGCGTGGCCACATGGGCCGCCAACGCGCGAAGGGCGGCGTTCACTTTCAGATCGATGTCGTCGGCGTCAGCCGCCGCCTCTGACGGCCCCGCCTCTGACGGCGCTTGCGTCGCTCTGATCGCGCCGCCCCGGACGGCGAGCGCCTTTAGAGCGGCGTTAAGCTGGAGCGCGACGTCGGCGTCGCGTTGAGGAGCGGACGGCGTTCCATGTTCGGCGGGCGAATGGGCGCCCGCGCTGGAGGGGTCGCCGCCAAACACCAAGAGCAGAAGCGCCGCGCCGAGCAGGCCCACGCGGCGCTGTTTGAACGACTGCGCCGTTAGTAGACCCGCGCCTTGGGCGCCATGCGGTCCATCTCCACCTCGTTGGAGATCGGGTTCACATGCACCGGCCGATAGCCGATCGACGTGCCGTCGCCGGATTGTTCGTCCCCGGTCATCCAAACCAAGCTGTGCTTGCGCCAATTCTCGTCGTCCCGATCTGGGTAATCCTCGCGCGCATGGGCTCCGCGGCTTTCTTTCCGCGCCTCGGCCGCCACCGCCGTGGTCACCGCGCAGGCGATGAGGTTCTCATACTCGAAAGTCTCCATCAAATCCGAGTTCCAAATCAAGGATCTATCGGTGACTTGCAAGTCGGCGGACGCCCGACGCACTTCTTTGATGCGCTCAACACCCTGTTGCAGCGTTTCTTCCGTGCGGAACACGGCGAGGTCATCTTGCATCGCGCGCTGCATTCGGTCCCGCAGCTCCGCCGTTGACGTGCCGCCGGACGCGTTGCGCATGCGATCGAAACGATCCATCGCCTTCTCGGCGGAGGCCTTATTCAGGTCGGGCACGGCGCTGTCCGGGGATAGCGTCTCGCCGGCGCGGATCGCCGCGGCCCGGCCGAACACGACCAGATCAATCAGCGAGTTCGAGCCCAGTCGATTGGCGCCATGCACGCTGGCGCAGGCGGCTTCGCCAACGGCCATGAGCCCCGGCACAACCCGGTCCGGATCTTCGGGCGTCGGGTTCAACACCTCGCCCCAGTAATTGGTCGGGATACCGCCCATATTATAGTGCACTGTCGGAAGAACCGGGATCGGCTCTTTGGTGAGGTCAACCCCGGCGAAGATCCGCGCGCTCTCCGAGATGCCCGGGAGACGCAGCGCCAGGGTCTCGGCCGGCAGATGATCCAAATGCAGATGGATATGATCCTTGCGGTCGCCGACCCCGCGCCCCTCGCGGATCTCCATGGTCATGCAACGGGAGACCACATCCCGCGATGCGAGATCCTTGTAGGTGGGCGCGTACCGCTCCATGAAGCGCTCACCCTCGGAATTCGTGAGATAGCCGCCCTCGCCGCGGGCGCCCTCGGTGATCAAGCAGCCCGCGCCGTAGATCCCGGTCGGGTGGAACTGCACGAATTCCATGTCCTGCAGCGGCAGTCCTTGGCGAACAACCATGCCGTTGCCATCGCCGGTGCAGGTATGCGCTGAGGTCGCAGAGAAATAGGCGCGGCCATAGCCGCCGGTCGCCAACACCACCGACTTCGCCCTAAAGCGATGGATGGTGCCATCATCGAGCTTCCAGGCGATCACGCCCACACAGGAGCCTTCATCATCCATGATGAGGTCGGTGGCGAAATACTCGATGAAGAACTCGGCGTTGTTTTTCAGCGACTGTCCATAGAGCGTGTGCAGGATCGCGTGACCGGTGCGGTCTGCGGCGGCGCAAGTGCGCTGCACGGGCGGCCCTTCGCCAAATTCCGTCGTGTGACCGCCGAAAGGCCGCTGGTAGATGCGCCCATCCTCGGTCCGGCTGAATGGCACGCCGTAATGCTCAAGTTCGTACACAGCCTTGGGCGCCTCGCGGGCGAGGTACTCCATGGCGTCGTTATCGCCGAGCCAATCCGACCCTTTGATGGTGTCGTACATGTGCCATTGCCAATTGTCGGGGCCCATATTCGACAGGCTCGCCGCAATCCCGCCCTGGGCGGCCACGGTGTGGCTCCGCGTTGGGAAAACCTTCGTGATGCAGGCGGTGCGCAGACCCTGCTCCGCCATGCCGAGCGTGGACCGCAGCCCCGCTCCGCCCGCGCCGACGACCACAACGTCATAGGCGTGATCCACATAGGTGTACGCGCTCATTGACGACATCTACCTCTAGCTATTCAACCCGCGCCATCCCGCTGCGCGGGTCCTTGGCTTCAATTAAGGGGCGACGCCGCCCGCCTGAGATCAAAGAGTAGCGTCATTTTCCCCTTGTCCCGGTTAAAAATGACGCAGGGAGAAACTGTTGCGGCTGGAGAAACAGCGCGCAGCGTCTTCTCACACGCCGACAAACGCCAGTTTCGCCACCGCGAACACGCCCGCCACCGCGCAGAGCCCGCAGAACATCGTATTGCCAAGCAACATCAGCGTTCGCGCGCCTTTGTGCTCGACATAATCCTCGATCACGACCTGCAGCCCTTGGGCGAGATGCCAGAAGTTCGTCAGGATGAAGAGGATCGCGATCAGGGCGTGAAGCGGCTGCGCGTAGAGCGCGCGCACGGCCTCGTAACCATCGCCAATGGTCTGACCGAACGGGACAACAAACAGCAAGGTGAGGGGCATCAGCGCAATCGACGAGACGCGCTGCATCCACCAATGGCCCACGCCCTCCTTCGCCGACCCAAGGCCGACCACGATGTTGGCGGGCGTCGTCATGCGGACTTTCTCAGAACCCATGGTGCGCCTCCTACAACAGCGCCAGCAGCCACAGGCCGCCGGTCATCACAAAAGAGCCAATCACCACGGCCCAACCGGACAGCGTGACATTGCGGATCTCAAAGCCGTAGCCCGCATCCCAGAACAGGTGCCGAACGCCATTGAGGAAATGATAGGACAGCGCGAACAGCGAGCCGAGCAAGACGAAGCCGCCAAGCCAGCTTGAGAGGAAATTGTCAGCGACGGCGAAGGCGTCCGGGCCCGTGGCGGCGGCGAACAGCCACCACACGACCAGCACCACGCCGACAAGCAGAGCGCAGCCGGTGGCGCGATGCAAAATGGAGAGCACCCAGGTGATCTGATAGGCGTAAATGGAGAGATGCGGCGATAGCGGCCGGCTCCCTCGGTTCACGTTCGGCATGTCTCCAACTCCGTACTTCGCGAGGGCCGCCGCCCGTCCACGGTCGGCCTGGCTCGAAACTTTATCCGCGCGCCCTTACTCAAACGCAACGCGACGTCATCGCCGCTTGTGTGAGCCACGCCGTTGCAAAGCAAGACTTATGACAGCCGCAGGGTTTCTCGAGCCGCAGACGGGACTCAGGGTCTCCCGGCGTGGAAGTGTCGATCTTAACGCCTGACGCCTCAGAGCGCAGGCGTGTCGCCCGCCGCGGCCAGCGCGGCTTTCGCGTCGATCACATCGCGCCGCATCTGTTCGATGAGAGGATCGACGCCGTCATAGCTGATCTCGGGTCGAAGAAAGGCGATCAGGCGCACCGATAACATTGCGCCGTAGAGATCGCCTTTGAAGTCGAGCAGATGGGTCTCAAAGTTAGGGATCGTCTTGCTGAAAGTCGGCCGCATCCCCAGAGACGACACCGCGTCATACAGACCGCGATGCGGCCCATCGAGCACTTCAGCGCGCGTGGCGTATACACCAAAACGAGGATGCAAAATTCCGTCAAGGGACTGATTTGCTGTGGGAAAACCGAGATCGCGACCACGCTGATCGCCTTGCTCCACGGGCCCTTCGATGCAATGCCAATCCCCAAGCACCGTCGCGGCGGCGTCGGGCCTGCCCTCCCGCAACGCGCGACGCACGGATGACGAGGAGAATTTCGCCTCGCCCGCGCCCACGGGGGAGACGGCGCGCGTCTCAAAGCCATGGGCCGCGCCCAGCCGCCTCAGCGCCTCAGCGTCGCCGGCCCGATCTTTGCCAAACCTGAAATCCGCGCCAAACACCGCCGCCTTAGCCCCAAGGCCCGCCAAAAAGGCGGCGAAGGCCTCGGGCGACAGCGAGGAGAGCCGGGCGTCGAAGGGCGCGATGATGGCGCGCTCGACGCCCTGGGCCGCCAGCCGACGCAGCTTCAAAGGCTGGAGGCAGAGCCGGAAGGGCGGATCGTCGGGGCGAAACACGCTGCGCGGATGCGGCTCGAAGGTGAGCACCGCTGTCCGGAGGCCGCGTTCTGCGGCGATTTCACGCGCCTGCGCCAGCACCGCCGCGTGGCCCCGGTGGACCCCGTCAAAATTGCCGATGGCGAGCGCCAGCTCGGCGTCGCCGACGGCGGCCTCTTCACCCGGCGCGATCTGCAGCACTTCCATACGCCGCTGGCTCCTCACTCACGCCCAACCCGTATCTTTACGGGTCTCACTGCCCAGATTGCGCGTTAGGCGGCGGCGGGACGCTTCGGCGCCAGCACCACCGCTTCGCCCTCTAAGACGACTTTGCCGTCCACCACGCATGTGCAGTCGAGGGTGACACGGCCTTTCACCAGATCAACTGCGGCGACCTTGCACGACGTCGTCACTTCATCTCCGGGACGCACTGGCGCGCGGAAGGCGAGGCTTTGCTTGAGATAAATCGTTCCCTCGCCCGGCAACTCTCCGGCGATGAGCGCTGAGATAAAGCCGGCGCAAATCATTCCGTGGGCGATGACCCCGCCAAACATTGTGCCCTTTGCGTAGTCGTCGTCGAAATGAACGGGGTTGCGATCCCCACTCACGGCGCCAAAGGCTTCTATGGTGTCCCGCGTGACGACGGTCGCCCGGCTGCGCTCCAGCCCGACCTCAAGATCTTCCAGATAAATGACGGACACGGCCGCGCCTCCTTTGTTCTTTTTCTATCGGTCTCAGCGCCGGGCTGTGGTCGCGCTCCTCAGCGCAATCGACCGATCGCATAGGCCGGCGTCAACTGCGCCTCCGCCAAATAGGCGTGCAAACGCGCTGGGTCCGGGCGCTCGGGATCCGCGCCCATGGCCTCCGCCGCCAGTCCGCCGGTGACGAACAATCCGTCGAGCCCCGCCCGCGCCGCCCCGAGGACGTCTGTTTGCGGCCCATCGCCCAGGCAAAGCACGCGCGCGCGCTCAAGCCCGGGCTTTAGCCGCGTCGCCTCGGCCATGGCCAGCGCATAGATCGGCGGATGCGGCTTGCCGAAATAGAGAGACCGACCTCCGGCGTCCGAATAGGCGGCGGCGATGGCGCCGGCGCAATAGAGCCGCTGTTCGGCGCGATCGACCACGATGTCTGGATTGGCGCACAGGAAGGGGATGTCCGCCGCGACGCCCGCGGCGATCAGTTCCGCATAGTCCTCCGGCGTCTCCGTCTCATCGTCGAACAAACCTGTGCACAAGATCGCGTCCGCGCTCTCCAGTGGGGCGTGCTCGATCGGCAAGCCCTCCCAAATCGCGCTGTCGCGCTTGGGGCCGAGGATGTGGATGCGCTTGCCGTAGGTTCCAGACAGCAGCACGTCCCGGGTCGCGTCGCCGGAAGAGACGATGGCGTCATAGGCGTCGTCCGGCGCGCCCATATGGGCGAGATGGCGACGAATGGGCGCGCTCGGACGCGGCGCGTTGGTGATCATGACCACCGCCCCGCCGCCCGCGCGAAAGCGCTGCAACGCGCGGACCGCGGCGGGGTACGGCGTCACGCCATTATGGAAACAGCCCCACAGATCGCAGAGCAGAACGTCATAGCCGCTTGAGATCTGCTCGAGGCTGTCAATCAGCCGAGTTTCGCCATGCTGTGTGTCGGCTTCGCCGCTCACGCTGCGCTCCTTACCGGTCCAACGCGCTCCTTGCGCGCGCTCCGGGTAGTCGACAGCGAGGGCTGTGGTCAATCCGCGCGCTGTTGAGGCGCGGCCATGGCGGCGCTCGCATAGGCGCCAAGCGACGGCGTGGCGGCCCCCGGAGCGCGCGCAGATGGCGGAGGCGGCGGCGCGAGCTCCTCATCGTCTGACGCCTCGTCATCGGCGGAGGAGCGTCCTCTGGGGATTGAGGCGTCTCCGTGTTCCACGCCGTCGGTCTCTCCCGACGCTGCATCGAGCGCGTCCGCGGCCCCTGCCGCGCGCGGTCCCGCTCCACCCGGCCCGCCGCCCTCGCCGTCATCATCGGCGCCCGACTTCCCTGCGGAGGCCCCGGTTTCCTGCGATGCGGGCGACGCTGGCGCATCCAGCGCCTGACCGGAGAAAACCGCGGCCCGGGCGGCCCGCTCAAGCTTGGAGAACGCCGGGTCTTCGACTTGGATAAGCCGCGGCTCCGCCAGACCGGCGCCCTGCAAAAGCTGAGCGCCGGCGGCTTCGAGACGCTGCGCCTCGCGGCCGCTCTCGACCTTCTCGACGATCATCGACAGGCCAGCCCGGCTGAAACTCCGCACGAGACGGTCGGTCGCGCCAGGAGACTTATCTTCCCGCGCCAGCAAGGCCCCTGCGTCTATTTTCACATAACGGAAGCCGATCTTGGCCAGGTTCGAGATGTCGATGGACCAGTTCTCCAAATGGTCGATGGAGAACACAAAACCGGTCTCCCGCAGGCGCTGCAGGATCGCAATGTCGGCGTCGCAGAACTCCTCAAGCTCCAGCTGGTTGAACTCAAAGACCAGGTGGCGCGCGAGCCGCGCGTTCTTGCGCAGAAAATTCAGGAAAACGCGGAGGTCATCGGGATCGCGCAGCGAGACCATGGAGATGTTGCAGAACACCGCCACATCCCGGCCGCCGGTCCGCAATTGCTCGGCCGACGCCACGCAGCGCGCCAATTGAAGCTTATCGATTGGAGCGACCTGGCCCGCCGCCCGAGCCTCGGCGATGTGATCCGCCGCCGGAGCCACGCCGCCATGCTCTAAGACGCGGCGGGTGTAGGCCTCAAAAAAGCGCGGCTCGCCGTCCGATGCGGAAAAGATCGGCTGCAGCATAAGCGCGTACTGACGGTCCAAGGCCCGATCGGCGCTTTCGGCGGCGCGGGGCTGAGCCTCTTCGGTCGACGGCTCGTCCGCCGACGGATCTGGGCCGAGCGCCTGTTGACCTGACAGATCTTCCAGCGTCGTCTCCGGCGCGTCGCTCCGCGCCGGCGTCGGCCGTTCCGCCGCGCCAAGGCGCTTCTCCAAGGCGAGGGCGAGCTTTCTGGTCCGCGCGTCAAATTGGTCCAAGCGATCTTCAAGCGGCTCAAGAGCCTCCCGAGCGCGCTCCATGGCCCGCATCTCCAGCTCAGTCGCCGGCGCGGCGGCTCCTTCGACGGCGGACAGGCGGCGTCCCAGCGCCCGCATGGCCGCCTGCTCCCGCGCCGCCGCCTCTTCGACGATCGCGGCGAGGTCGGTCAGCAGTTCGCGCAGTTCCTCCGCATCATCCTGTAGCGTGTCGAGGCGGTCATGTATGCCGCCGAGCTCCTCGGCCAGAAGGGGGCGATCGGTCTCCGCGACGCTCCAATTGCGCAGCGCCATCGCCGCAGCGAACACGCCAACCCCCAATGCGGCGGATGGACCGATCGCGAACACGGCCGAGGCCGCCATCGCGACGATGACGCCCAGCGTCCCCGCGACAATGGGAAAAGCTGACAATTCCGATAAGCGTTGCATGGCGTACCAACCTATCGCGGAACCGCCCACAAGGGCGGGAACCGCTTCTACACTTCTACAACGCTACCTTTCTGGGAGCACCCTTACCATATCGTTAAGTTACGACGTTGGATGGTAAGGTATCATTCACGAAACCGTTCCTCAGATCGGCGCTGTTCGCAAAAGGTTCAGCATGCCACAATTAAGCATTCATCTTCGCCACAATCGCCGCAATTTCAGAAATGCCCAATATAACCGGTCTCCGACCCAAATCGCCGGCTTATTGTCCAACACCTTCGCGAGAAAGGAGAACCCAGACGCGGTCCTCCACATCGCCACAAAAGCGGCTGCGCCGGAGACGACCTCGCCATCGGCGCGCCGCACATGAAAGCGCGCCAACAGCTCATCGCGGCTTCTCGGCGGCTGGCCGGAGGCGACGGTCACCGCCTCGCCTTCAGCGCTGACATCTCTCCAGACGATCGGCGTTTGCGCCATGCGCTGCATGGTCGAGATCTCCGCCCGACACACCGGGCAGGCCCCATCGTAAAAGACTTCTTCGGCGCGGCGCGGATCGCTGAGCGCCTCTGTCCGCATTTCCCCGTCGACGACCTTTGTCCCTTGATCCATCTCCAAACCACCGTGATGAAACCTACCAAGTTGAAAAGTTAGGGTTCGGTATGAAAACGCCAATAGCGGCGGCGCAGCTCGGATATGCGGGGCTGGCGCCCTTCGCCGTCGCCGCGGCGGCGACGCATCTCGCGCCCGAGGCGCATGCGCCCCTCGCGCGCCTCTCCCTCCTGCTCTATGGCGGCGTCATTCTGTCTTTCATGGGGGGCTGTCGCTGGGGTTTTGCGGCGGCGGGGTTGGGCCCCGGCCCGACCTTTCTGGTCCTGGCGGCCTCGGTGACGCCAGCGCTTTGGGCCTTCTTCATCCTCATCGCCGCGCTGGCGCAGCCTGCAATGGTGAGTTTCGGCGCCGCGGCCGCGGCCCTGGCGGTTGGCTTCATCGCGCTCTGGGGGTGGGATCGCGCCGCGGCGGCGGAAGGCGCGGCGCCCGCCTGGTGGATGCGCCTCCGCACGCCGCTGACCATAGGAGCGAGCCTGTCGCTCGCGCTGGGCGCCGCCTCGGTGGCATGACGCGTATTCAGCGCGTGGGCCGCGTGGGTTCAAAGAAAAAAGCTCAGCGTGCGGAACGCTGAGCCAGGTAACGCCCAGGAGGCGTTAAAGAGGAACCGTTGCAGATGACCAAAGAAGCCGTCGTCAACGTTGCCAACTAAGACTTTTCATCCCTCGGCGCGCAATACTTGATCGTCACCTGCGACACTCTCTCGCGGACATGTTGGGGTGGAGCCTGTCAGAGATCTGTCTCGAGCGCTGGAGAAGCAGCCCGTTTTGTGGGCGCGCGGCGCGATTTTGTTTGGCCGGCGCGCGCCGTTGTCTTGCCCTTACTAGCGGCGCTTCCGCTTCCCGACGATTTGGCCTTGGCGGCTGTTGGTTTCGTCGAACCGCTTGCGGACGTCGAACGCTTCGGCGCAGGCGCGTCGCTCCCTGGCTCGGCAGGGGAAGCGGCGGCGGAAGGGGTCGGCGGCGTTGGGGGCGCCGAAATCTCTTCGAACGCGCCCGATCGTTCGACGTAGAGCGACGTGCTGGGGAACGCGAAGCCCGCCCCTTCGCCCTCGACGATCTGCTTCACTTTCAACAACAACTCTTCTTTGATCGCCAGCCACTCGCCCCAGTTGGTTGTGCGGGTGAACACGTAGATCATCAGGTCGATCGAGCTGTCCGAGAAGGTGGAGAGCCGGACGAATTGCGGCGCGTCCGGCGGCGCGACAAAGCGTTCGTCAGCTTGGATCGCCGCTTCGACCTTCTCGCGGATCGCCGCCAATTGCGCCGCCGTCGTTCGATATTCGAGCCCGATCGTCCAGGAGATCCGGCGATGGGTCATCTCGCCGAAATTGATCACCGCATCATCGGCGAACGCCGCATTCGGCACGTGAACGGGCGCTCGATCAAACCTGCGGATTTTCGTCGAGCGAAACCCAATTTCTTCTACGACCCCTTCGACGACCCCGTCCACTTTCACCCAGTCCCCCTGGCAGAAGCGACGCTCCGTGAGGATCAACAGGCCGGAGATGAGGTTCTTGAAGAGATCCTGCGCCCCGAGGGCGACGGCGACGCCAAGGAGGCCGAGGCCGGCGATCACCGGCAGCACGCGGACGCCCCAGAGCTCCAGCACCGTCGCCCCTGCGATCAGCCAGATCAGCACCCGAGCGGCGCGGAGGACCCAACTTTTCATCGTCGGCGTCAACGTTCGCTGAAATCCAGATAGCGCGGCGCTGGCCGGCTCGACAAGGCGCAGCAGCGCCCAAAACACCGTGACCGCGAACAGCGTCTGCGTCAGGCTTTCGGCCGTCGCCGAGACCAGCCCGGGCTGCAGATTGAGCGCTTGGATCGCCAAGAACACGCCGACCACCACCGGCAGAAACGTCAGCGGAGGAAGCAGCGCTTCGGCCACTTTGTCGTCAAGCTCTGACGCCGTTCGCGCGGTCAGCCGCCGCACTGCGGCTTGGCCCCACTCCGCGAACAGAAAGCGCCCGGCGATGGCGACTAGAAGCGCGAAGCCGGCCAACAGCAATTCTTGCATCGAAAAGCCCAGCAGCAGCGTCTCAAGCGCACCTGCGCCGGCGGCTGTATCTCGATCGCCTTCCATCGGAGTGACCTCCTCAGCATGCGCTCATGGCGCGCGGCCCCGGCGGTGGCGCGGGGACCCTTCTCGTCTTTCCGGGCATCTGCGCGGCAAATCGTTAACGAAAGCTGACGCGGAGCCGTCCAGCGCAACGATTTAGCAAGTTTTTCCAGGGAGCCGTCGCCTCCGACGAGGCGCTGAGGCACGCGCCCGCCCGTGAACCCCGAAATTCCCAGGAGAAGACCCTTGACGACGCTTTTGGGGTCCCCTAACTGCCGTCGCGCGGTTGTTAGCACTCGCAGCCTGTGAGTGCCAAAAGCGGGCTGACGCGCAACGGGTCAGTCTGCGATGCGACCGTTTCATCGACACACATGGGGAGCGAACCGATGGACTTCAAACCGCTTCATAACCGGGTGCTGGTGCGCCGTATCGAGAGCGACGAGAAAACCTCGGGCGGCCTGATCATCCCGGACAGCGCGAAAGAGAAGCCCCAGGAGGGCGAAGTGGTCGCGGCCGGCGAAGGCGCGCGCAAGGACAGTGGGGAGCTCATCCCCATGGCCGTGGGCGCTGGAGACCGGATCCTGTTCGGCAAATGGTCCGGCACGGAAGTGAAGATCGACGGCGAAGAACTGCTGATCATGAAAGAGGACGACATCTTGGGCGTCCTGGTCGGCGGCAAAGGCAAGAAGAAATAATCCGCGCCTTCCGTCAAACCTTTGAAATTCTCGCAGTGTAAGGAGCCTCCTGATGGCTGCTAAAGAAGTAAAATTTCACGGCGACGCCCGTGACCGCATGCTGCGCGGCGTGAACATTCTCGCCGACGCTGTAAAAGTGACCCTGGGCCCGAAAGGCCGCAACGTCGTTCTTGACAAGTCTTTCGGCGCGCCGCGCATCACGAAGGACGGCGTCTCGGTCGCCAAAGAAATCGAGCTGTCCGACAAGTTCGAGAACATGGGCGCTCAGATGGTCCGCGAGGTCGCCTCGAAGACCAATGACGAGGCAGGCGACGGCACCACGACGGCGACCGTTCTGGCCCAGGCCATCGTCCGTGAGGGAATGAAGGCGGTCGCCGCCGGCATGAACCCCATGGATCTCAAGCGCG
>JBCCTM010000034.1:0-16303 GCA_039198535.1 Pseudomonadota bacterium | reverse complement strand
TGCCCTCGCCGATGCGGAGCCCTGATGACGCCGGATCGGCTGCGCCTCTGGAAGCGTTGACGGCGCCGATCGCGCCGGTCGGCGGATGACGCGCCCTATCGCCCGGGCTCAGGCGTCGCCGCGCACCGCTCGCCGCACCATCCAGGCGATCAACCGGATAACGCCGCTGGCGAAAAGGCCGATGACCAGCAGCAGAAAGCCTGTCGCCGAGATCTCCCCGGCGACGCTTTGGTTCGCCGCTGTATAAAGGCTAGGGGCGAAATCGCTCAGGGTGCTGAGCAGCGCTGACAATGTCTCCCGCGCCCAATTGGTCAGCGCGCCGAACAAGTCTCGATAGTTAATGTCTAAGAACACATAAATCGCCAGCGCCAGCAGGATCTCCAAGATCAGCGTGGCGAGGAAGGCGGCGATGCTCCAAATGAGCGAACCGATGAAGCCCATAACACTTTCCCCCAATTCCTGAGTGCGCGTCGCGCGACGCCCTACTCCCCGTTTGGTTTCCGTTTCTTGGAGCCAAAAGCGACAGATTTGGGTCGGTGACCAGGTTTTCTGGGTGATTAACCTTGGTTTCAGACAGCAACGATGCGCGACGGGCGCACCGTCGCCACCGCCGCGTGGCCCACAGCCGCTCAGATTAGATTTTCAGCGTTTTTGCCCGCTCGGCGATTTTGCGCGCCGAATTTTTGCTACCCTGGCGCATACCATTAGAAATTTGCGGCCGGCACCAGAATGGCTCGCTATCCGAAGAGAGGCCCCAAAGCTAGGCTTGAACCAGCATTTAAGCGGGTTTTTTCCCGTCGTCTCTCGCGGAGAGTTTACTGTATTTTCGCAAAATAAAGACTTTTCTTATCGTATAAGGCTTCAAAGCGTCGAAAATTGAGCCGATAATCACGTTTGCGATGAAGAAATTTTCATCACGCTGCAGCATCACTCCTCCATTCGAGGTCTAAGAAGTGATTGAGCCCAATCGCTTGGAATCTCAAAATCATCGCGAAATCGCTGATATAGCGCACTGATAGTGTATCAGACGTCGAAAACGCGTCCGTAAAAGCTGTGTTTTATCTTTGTTCCGCGCAGCTCTGAGCGATGCGATCAAATCAGGAACAAAGCAGAAATTCGGGGCACCGCGGCCCAGCACTGGATCTCGCTGCGCGCCGAAGCTAACTCCACGCGATGGATCTCGCTGGCTTCGACTTCGATCTCCCCGAAGATCTGATCGCTCTTCGCCCGGCCCAGCCGCGCCGATCCGCGCGCTTGCTGGTGTCCCGAGCGGACGGGCTCACGGATCGCCAAGTCGTCGATCTGCCAGGGGAATTGAGGCCAGGCGACCTCATCGTGTTCAACGATACGAAAGTGTTGCCTGCGCGACTTCGGGGCGTTCGCCGTCGAAGGGTCTCCGAAGGGACCGCCGATGGCTGGGCGATCGCTCAGGTGGAGGCTTTGCTGCTTGACCGCGTGGATGCGTGTCGCTGGCGCGCCTTCGCGAAGCCCGGCAAACGCCTGCGCGAGGGGGAAGAGATTGAGTTCGACGGCGTCACCGCCCTTCTAGAGGCGAAACATAGCGGCGGAGCGGTCACGTTACGCTTCTCGAAAGCCGGCCCTGACCTCGACACGGCGCTCATGGCCATCGGAGAGCCTCCCCTGCCGCCTTATATCGCCCGCCGGCGCGCCGCGGACGCCGCGGATATGGACGACTACCAGACGGTGTTCGCGGCGCGCCCGGGCGCGGTCGCCGCGCCCACCGCGGCGCTCCACTTCGATACCGCCCTGTTGGACGCGCTTGACCAGGCCGGCATGCGGCGCGCCTGCGTGACGCTGCATGTCAGCGCCGGCACCTTCGCGCCCCCCACAGAAGCCGACCTGGCGGCGGGCCGACTGCACAAGGAGACCGCAGAGCTCACGGCGGAGACAGCGGCGCTGATCAATGACACTAAAGCTCAGGGAGGCCGCGTGATCGCGGTGGGCACGACAACGACGCGTGTCCTAGAAACCGCGGCGCGACTTGGAGGCGGCCAGATCGAGCCTTGGGCGGGAGAAACCGACCTCCTGATCGCGCCGGGCTTCAACTTTCAAATCGTGGAGGGGCTGATGACCAACTTCCATCTCCCGAAATCGAGCCTCATTTGGCTCGTGGCGGCGTTTGTCGGCTCGGATCGCGCCCAGGCGCTCTACGCCCACGCCATCGCTGAACGGTATCGATTTTACTCCTATGGCGACGCGTCGTTGCTTTGGCCGTCGCCCGCGGGCCAACGATCATGACGTCCGTGTCCGAAGCCGAGGAAGTGCGCCGCTTTTGGCGCGACGAGGTGGGACGCGCCGGCTGGTTCGTCACCGATCCCGCCGTCGATGCGGAGATCGCCAGGCGGTTTGGCGGGCTCGTGGAGAGAGCGCTCGTCGGCGACTGCGCCGCCTGGGCGGCGACGGCGGATGGGGCGTTGGCGTTGCTGATCGTGCTCGACCAATTTCCGCGCAATCTCTTCCGCGACGGCGCAAAAGCCTTCGCAGGAGACGCGCTGGCGCTTGAGACTGCGGAACGCGCGATTGAAGCGGGCTTCGACCTCGAGGTCGCTGAGCCGCAACGCCTGTTCTTCTACACCCCCTTTGAGCATGCGGAAGACGAGGCCGCCCAAGACCGGGCGGTCGCGCTGATCGGCGAGCGGCTCCCCGGAGACCGAAACGCCGCCCATCACGCCGAGCAGCACCGTGATCTGATCCGACGCTTCGGCCGCTTCCCCCATCGCAACGCCGCCCTCGGCCGCGCCAACACGCCCGAAGAGGACGCTCATCTCGCGGACGGCGGCTACGCCCCAGGGGCGAGACCCGCGCGCTGAGGTCGGATCAGTGGCGACCAGAGACGCTTATCCGCCTTGCTGCGGCTGCGAAGGGCGCCTATGGTCCGCGCGCATGGAAAGCTCGGGGGGAAATTCGGGCTGAACAGCACAGAAATCAATTATTTAGAAGGCTCCACTCATGCCCGTAGAGAAGCCCCTATCCGGAAAAGTCGCGGTGGTCACCGGTTCGACAAGCGGCATTGGCGAGGGATGCGCCCGGGCGTTGGCCGCCGCCGGCGCCAATGTAGTGATCAATGATCACATTCGCCATGACAGCGATTTCGACCTCGCCAAAGAGATGCAGAAGGCCACGCGGTCCAAGGTGCATTACATCCGCGCCGATATGTCGAAGCCGAAAGAGTGCGCGGCGCTGATCGAGAAGGCGATCAAGAAGTTCGGCAAGGTCGACATTCTGGTCAACAACGCCGGCGTCCAGCATGTGGAGCCCATCGAAGATTTCCCGCCGCAGATGTGGGACCTGATCCTGTCGATCAATCTCTCCTCAAGCTTTCACACCATCCGCGCCGCCATGCCCGGCATGAAGGAACAGAAGTTTGGCCGGATCATCAACGTCGCCTCCGCCCACGGGCTCACCGCCTCCCCGTTCAAATCGGCCTATGTCGCGGCGAAACACGGGCTGGTTGGCCTCACCAAAACCATCGGCCTCGAAGGGGCGGATTTCGGGGTGACCTGCAACGCGCTCTGCCCCGGATATGTTTGGACGCCGCTGGTGGAGGGCCAGCTGGAAGATCAGATGAAAACCCACAATAAAGACCGGGAGACGGTCATCCGGGACATCATGCTTCAACGCCAGGGCATCAAAGAGTTCGCGACCGTGGAGCAGATGGGCGCAGCCTGCGTCTACCTCGCTTCGGACGCGGCGGCGCTGGTGACCGGAACGACCCTCTCCATCGACGGCGGTTGGACGGCGCTCTGAGGCCGCCGCTCCCGCGCCCCTCTAGCGGAGGCTCACTCTTTGGCTGACGACGGCGAACAAGAGAGCGGCTATCAGCGGCGCAAGACCGGTCGGCGCAACGCCGCCGGCGGCCGTCGCGTTCAAGGCGAGCTGAAAATCAACCTCGCCCTGCAGGGCGGCGGCGCCCATGGCGCGTTCACCTGGGGCGTGTTGGATCGGCTGCTGGAGGATGGCGGCATCGCCATCGAGGGCGTCTCAGCCACCAGCGCCGGCGCCATGAACGGGGCGATGCTCACCTCTGGGCTCAAAAGCGGTGGGCCCAAAGAAGCGCGGCGGCGGCTCGCCAAGCTTTGGACGCGCATTCGCGACGGGTTCCCGCTCAACAAGCCGCCCTGGTCGCTCTGGCTCGAAGCCGTGCCGCAGTCGCTGGGGCCCGCCGCCATTGAGAACAACCCCGTATGGCTCGCGGGAGACATGCTCACCCGCATGATTTCACCCTACCAATTCAACCCGACGGACGTGAACCCGCTGCGGGAGATCCTGCAGGAGATGATCGATTTTGACGCCGTCTGCCGGCGTGACGATCCCCGGCTGTTCGTGTGCGCGACCGATGTTCGATCAGGGCGCGCGCGAATTTTTTCAGGCGACGAGATCACCGTGGACGCCCTGCTGGCCTCGGCCTGCCTGCCCTTCCTCTACCAGGCGGTGGAGATCGACGGCCGTGAGTATTGGGATGGCGGCTACACCGGCAATCCGCCGATCTGGCCCTTGATCTACAATTGCGACAGCGAGGATGTGATGCTCGTGCAGATCAACCCCATCGAGCGCGAAGCCACCCCCCATGACGCCCGGGGCATCCAGAACCGCGTCAACGAGATCTCGTTCAATGCGAGCCTGATGAATGAGATGCGGGCGATCCAAACCATCGACAAGCTGGTGGCGAGCGGCGCGCTGTCGGGCGAGCAGTATAAGCGCATGCGGATCCACTCGATCGACGACCCGGAGACGATGCGGAACCTGTCCATCGCCACAAAGCTAAACCCGGCCGCCACCGTGCTCGACACCTTGTTCAAGGCGGGCCGCCAGACCATGGACGAATGGTTAGCCGAGCACCGAGGCAAGCTCGGCGTGGAGAGCAGCGTCGATCTCGCGGAGAAGTATCTCTGAACCGCGGGCCCTTCTGAGAAAGGCGAAGACCGTGCGGAACGACCATGATCCGGAGCGGGAAATCGACCATGCCGCCGTCGAGCGCGTCATTGCTAAAATCGCTCAGCGACGCGACGCCGGTGCGACGGTAAGCGACGCCAACGCGCTCATGAAGGCGGCTCGCGAGGCGACGGCGGGCGCAGTGGACGACGCATCGCGCAGCACCGTCCTGCTCCGCAAGCTGCGTCGGCAACTCTACACGCTCTACGATGACAGCTATCAAGTGCAGGAAGCGCGTCGGTTGATTGCGCTCGCCACGCCGCCTGAGCGCAATCCGGACGCGGCGCCGGCGCAGGCTGAGCCGAGCACCCCGCGTGAGCGGACCCAATGGCTCAATGGCGCGCTCATGGTGGCGATGTCGGCGGCCGAGATGGCGGAGGCGCGGGCGCTGATCGACCAGCTGGTCGGAGCCTATCAGGCCAACCCTGATCCGACGCTATTCCCCGTGCTGTCCAGCGCGGCCCAGGCCAGTTTCGAACTCGGCGATTTAGCGCGCGGGCGAGAGCTCGTGCGCCAGATGGAAGAGGAAGCGGGTCAGTTTCCGGACGCGGATCTCCGTGGCGACGTCCTTATGGCGAAGCGTTTCGAGCATGTGCTCACCGGCGATGTGGCCGGATACATGGCGCTGCACGTCCAGCTCAAGGCTCTGTTGCCGCAGACGATGTCTAGGGCCGCCGATCACGCGGCTGCGCTCGCGTGCCTGCAGATGAATGATCCCGCCGCCGCAGCCAGGGTTTTGCCGGCGCGCCCCTCAGAGGATGAGCCCGTCGGCGATCTGGCCGCCGACGCCATGGTGCGCCTGCAGACGCCGCCCACCACCGACACGCAGACTGGGCATGAGCCGGAAGGGCGGAAGCGGGAACATCATCATCCGGACGACATCGCGCGCGCGATCAGTATTCTCGCTCACCCTGAGGCGCAGACGCATTATTGGGCGCTCTGCGGCGTGTTGTCCGAATGCCTGTTCCGCGCGGAGCGGGTCGGCGAGGCGACGCTTCTCGCGACGTTGTTCATCCGTCACATACACATCGTCGCGGAGACCCTACCGCAGCAGTCGCTGGAGCAGCCGAGCCGACGCATGTCGATCTTGCGCGTTTTGGAGCCGTTGCAGGCGGCGCTGCTTTGGGCGGGGTATCTGCGCGCCGCCGAGGACGTTGCAGAGCTGCGTACCCGGCTTGACCATCCCACGCTGTTGCCGCGGGACTTTTACGCGCGATGGGCGCCGTCGCTCCCCCTCGGAGAGACAGCAGACGCCATCGAGACGCGGCGCGCGAGCCCTGAAAATAAAGATGGCGAGTGGTGCGCGGCGTTGATCAACGGAGCCTCGCTTCCCGCGATGTCGAGGGCGTCGTTCACGCCACGCGGCGATGAAGCGCATATCGCCTTTATTCCTGAGGGCGCTCGTCTCATCCGAATTGTGACAACGCAACAGAGTTCAAATGCGCAAGTGCTTGAGGCTCAGGCTGAAGAAATTTCAAAGCATACGATCGCGCTCCACGCCGCGCTCCGGCATGGAGCGGAAGGCGGCGGGGGGGAGGACCTCGAAGCGAGGGGAGCCCGTCTTGCGCTCGGCGCGCATCTTTTGCACGGATTAGAGGAGCTTTTGATCGCCCATACAGGTCCAGTTACGGTCGCGCCCCACGGACCGGTGGCGCAACTGCCGTTCGCAGCCGTGCAGATCCCGGGCTCATCTCGCCTCCTCGGCGATGTCGGAACCGCGCTGAGCATCCGGACGACCGCCCGACGCGAACAGGCGCATCCGGCGCGGCCGGCCCATGCGGATCGACGCGCCGTATCCGTGTTTTTCGCCCGAGGCGTCGATGACCGGTTGCTCCCTTTTGCGGAGGTGGAGGCGCAGGCGGTCAAGGACGCACATAAGACGCATGGGAGCGCAGTTGCGCCGGGGCGGCCCATTTTGGACGGCCCCAGTCTGCGGGAGGCGCTTCTGGCGAGGCCCGATATCCTGCATGTCATCACCGATTTTACGGAGGGGACGACCGGCGATCTGGCGGCCTCGACGCTCATGGCCGATGACGGCGCGTTCTTTCGTTTGGCTGACATCCTCGATCGGGAATTGGATTTGAGCGGCGTTAGGGTGATCTACCTGTCAGCCTGCGACAGCGCCGGCCTCAAAAGCGGCGCAGGCGTCCCCGCCAGCCTCGCGGCGGCGTTGCTCAATCTGGGAGTTTCAGACGTGATCGCGACAATCGCGTCCATCAAGGACAGCGCCGCTGCGACATTGGCGGAACGGATCCATCAGCAGCTGGCGACCGGCGCTTCGGCGCCCGAAGCCGTCACCGCCGCACAAAGGGCGCTGCGCGACCAAGGCGCTCCGCTGGCCGCCTGGGGCGCCGTGCAGTGTTTCAGCGCTTGAAATCGCACCCGCGAGAACTGAGGCGAACGCCGCCGAACGAAGTTCAGCGCAGCACCGCTTAGCGTCGCTCAAGAAGCTATGACAAGGGACATGGATGTATAATTATGACGGCCGCCAGTATCAGAGCCGGCTCGACGCGCAGCTTATTGTTCTCTTCAAAGTGCTCGGCGGAACGTTTCCGCCCACGATGTTCGAGAATAAGTTCCTCGCAGAGCAGGTGTTTCGCTGCCAAAAATCGGGCGTCACCGAGCGTCGGAAGAGCGGCCGTTTGCGGGATCATGAGCCGGGCGAGCTGGTCATGGCGTATGAGTTAAACGCGAAGGGTCTCGACTACCGGCTGTTCGACCTCGACCTTCCCGCCTTTCACGAAGCGCTTGAGGCGCATGGCGTCGGCCAGTTCGGCGGCGGCGGCAAACGGCGCTTGGCGCGTCTGCTGCAGGCGCGCCTTTCGCCCGAACTCTCGCTGAAGCTCGCGATCCCAACGCCACAACGGGGCGTGGCCTATGCGGCCGCCCCGCAGACGATCCCAATGCTAATGCACGCCAATACGCCGGTCATCGCGCGGATTCGCGCGCGACGGACTGCGGCCATGCCGGGCTGCACGTCGCGCCATTTCGCACTTGTGCAGTTTCTCGAGGGCGCTGAGGAAACCATGGAGACCCTCGCACCGACGGCGGCGTTGCCGCTCACGGAAATGGATGGGTCCTCCCTCACCCTACCCAACGATCCGCGGCACCCCTGGTGCATCCGAGGCCCGAAGAGCGCATATCGACTGCTTGCGGTCGAGACGACGGAGGAGATCGTGCAACTATTCTGTGGCGATGACCTCGATCAGCTCGAGCGGGATCGCATGGGCGGGATCCGCGCCGCCAGCGTCCGAATGACCGACAAGATGGCGGCCAAGATACTGACTGCGCTCGATGGTAAAGCGCTGCGGACAGCGGAAGCCGCGCTGATTGTACAAGATTAAAGTCCGCCGCCCGCGGTGGCGGCGTATTTTTTTACAGAAACGGCGCCCGACCGAAATCAAACGAACCGCCCCCGCCCGCGCCCCATCGCACTCTTCCGTGAGCGATCGCCCAAGAGCGACCAATCGCACGCAAGGAGACGCGCATGCCCGCATCAGAAGAGCACCCGAAAGGGCCGCGATCAGTCAGCCCCGCCGCAGAAACGTCGCTGACGCCCGCTCAAATTATCTACGGCCTATATGCGCTTGGCTATTTCACCGGCGGGCTCACGACGCTGGCGGGGGTCGTTTACGCCTACGTCGCCAGGGGCGACGCCCATCCTGCGCTTCGAAGCCATCTGACATTTCAGATCAGAAGCTTTTGGATCAGCATCCTTCTCGTGCTCGCCGCAGCCGCTGCGATGCTGAGCTTCGTCGGCGCGCCGCTCGGCTGGGCGTTGGCGGTGTTTCTCTTGCTCTGGAGCCTGACCCGCCTGGTGAGCGGGGCCGCGCTGGCCTTTAAGAGCCAAGCCGTCTCCAAAGTCGGCGCGCTTGGGCTGTTCGCGTCATGAGCGGTGCAGTAACCTTCGGACGCTGGCGGTGCGCGGCGGCGCTTTCCCCCTTGGCCGCCCTATTGGCGCTCACGGCGTGCGAGGCGTCGCCAGAGAGCGCATTCGCGCGCGCCATCGAGGACGCCTTAACCGCACAACGCGGCGTGGGGTGCCTACAATTGCGCAATCAGCGCGACATTCGTTTCCCACTCCGCTTGCGGCGACCGCTGGGCTTACGCTCCCCGCGCGCGCTGGATCCGGTCCTCGCCGGTTTGCGCGCCTCCGGCCAGATCACCATAAAGAGAGCGCGGGACGGTGCGGCGCTGATTGATGTGATTGAGTTGACGGACAAGGGAAAGGCGAACCGTGTCTGGGATCCGGCGCGCGGTTTCTGCATCGGCGGTCCCGTCGAAGTGACAATCGTCCGCTACGTGTTCGCCGACCAAGGCTCGAACCAAAACAACGCCGAGGTCACCTATCGCTGGCGCATGGGCGACTACGCCGCCTGGGTCGATCCAAGCGATTTCGGCGACGTCGCGGGCGTGAGCGGTCCCATGGAAGGCGACGCGACGCTTCAGAAGGCTTCTGATGGGTGGCTCGTGGCGCTCGACGCCATGCGCCCGCAAACAAGCCCGTAAACTCAAAGCGTAGGGGCAGGCAGGCGGAGTTTTAGATGCGCGACGGCAGATCCGTGTCGGGGAAGCCGTCAATGGGCGGTGGGCTATAGTCCCGTGGCAAGGGCGGCCGGTTTGGATCGACCGCGCCGCCACACCCGGCCAGACCCGCAACCACCGCGACGCCCAGCGCCACCCGCAGCCTGGGCAGGGGCCTCTCACGCTTCACGCCCTGACCCCGCCCAAGGCGTGGAGAACCGCCACTGTGCGCTTGTTTCGACATCTCAGCCCTTCTTCCGCTGACCAACCTGTCGCCGCCCCTCCCCCCGCGCTGTGGCGACGCGTGCACCCGACGCGCCTCGCGTTTACCGCGTTTGCGCGCTAGACGGAATGCAGATGAGCGTGTCCCCGCCGATCGGGGGTTTCTGAAGAAGGAGAGCACGGCCATGGCGGGAAGCGTCAACAAGGTGATCTTGATCGGCAATCTGGGCCAAGACCCGGAGGTGCGGTCGTTCCAAAATGGCGGCCAGGTTTGCAATCTGAGGATCGCCACGTCGGAGACCTGGAAAGACCGGAACACGGGCGAGCGCCGCGAGAAGACGGAGTGGCACACCGTGGCGATCTTCGCCGAGCCGCTGGTGAAGGTCGCGCAGAGCTATCTTCGCAAGGGCTCTAAGGTCTATCTGGAGGGCCAGCTCGAGACCCGGAAATGGCAGGACCAAAACGGGCAGGATCGCTACAGCACTGAAGTGGTGCTCCGGCCCTATCGTTCTGAGCTGACCATGCTCGACAGTAGGCAGGACCGGGATGGCGGCCAGATCGGCTATGGCGGCGGCGCGCCGGCCCCGCAGCCCGCGTCGGGCGGCTATGGCGGCGGCGCGCCCGCGGGGCAAGGGGGCGGCGGAGCGCCGGCCGGACAGAGCGGCGGTGGCTTCACCAATGACATGGATGATGAGATCCCGTTTTGATCGCGCGCTTGCTCGCAACCTGTATGTCGCCCGTGATCGCGCCCTGGAACGCCTCGTCGACCGCGCGACCCCGCGCATAGGAGGCGGTGCGTGGCCGAGCAGAAAAACCGCTCAGAACCAAATGGCGCGCGGCCGGATCGACTTGTCGTGGGCGTCGCCTCTTCAGCCCTGTTCGACCTCGACGCCTCCGATCGCGTCTATCGCGAGGACGGCGTAGAAGCGTTCCGCAAGCATCAACGAGAGCGCTTGGGCGAGCCCTTTGAGGCGGGGCCCGCCCTGCCCTTCATCCAGCGCTTACTGGCCCTCAATGCGGCGCGGCCGGCGCAGCCGTTGGTGGAGGTGGTGCTGATGTCCCGCAACGACGCGGAGACAGGACGACGCGCCTTTCGCTCCATCGCGCATTACGGTTTGCCCATCGCGCGCGCCGCCTTCACCCAAGGCGAGAGCCCGGACGCCTATGGGCCGGCCTTCGGAGCCGCATTGTTTCTGTCGACCAACGCCGAAGACGTCCGCACCGCCATCGACGCCGGTCGCCCGGCAGGTCGCGTGTCGCCTGGGGCCGCCCGAGCGGACGACCCCAATGACCCCGAATTGCGCATCGCCTTCGACTTCGACGGCGTGCTGGCGGACGACGCCTCTGAGCGCGTGTTCGCCTCCCGCGGGCTCGACGCCTTCCGCGCCCATGAGGACGCGCGGCGCGCACAACCCCATGGAGAGGGCCCGCTGTTGCCGCTGTTGCGCCGGATCGCAGCGATCCAAGCCATTGAGGCGGACGCCGCCGCCACCGGCTACATCCCGCGCTTGAAGACGGCGATCGTCACAGCCCGCGGCGCGCCGGCCACCGAGCGCGTGGTCGCCTCGCTGCTCGAATGGGGCGTTCGGATTGACAAGTCTTTCTTCATGGACGGCGCGGACAAAGCGCCAATCCTCGCCACCCTGCGCCCGCATATTTTCTTCGACGACCAGGAACACCATGTGGCGGGCGCGTCCAAGCATGTGGCCGCCGTCCATGTCCCCTTCGGCGTCAAAAACCAACAAGCGTCACCTGCGTAATCGGGCATCACGCGCTGTTCACGCGCTCGTGACACCGCCGCCGACCACTGTGTCCTACGGTCGCAACACCGTTCGCCCCGTGGGATGCGTCATGAAGAAAAGCGTCACTAAGAAAAAGGCTGGGGCTCGCCCGACCGGACAGGCGAAATCCGCAGCGCGTGTGAAAGGTCCAGGGGCCGCTGACGCGGCGGCGTCGAAACCCTCGCAGAAGCCTGCGGCGCAGACCTCCCGCAGAGACATGCTGCGCGGCGTCCGCGATTACGGACTGATCGCGCTTGGGGTCGGCGGCGTCGGGTATTGGATCGGCGCCGACATCGTCACCCAACGCTGGGAACAGGATCTGACGCGGATCGGAGACGGTTCGCCCGCCATCGTCCAGGTGCACGATCCCAACTGCCCGGAATGCGCCGCGCTGCAATCGGCGGTTCGGACCGCCCTTGCGGCGCTGGAAGCGGAATTTGGCGCAGATCGGCTGACCTACCTGGTGGCCAACATCACGACACAGAGGGGCCGGGCGTTCGCCAACAGCCATGGCGTCAGACATGTCACGCTGGTGCTTCTCGATGGCGAGGGCGCGCGCCGCCAGGTGATTACGGGTGTGCAAAGCGCGCAGATGCTCCGCGGGGCCTTCGAGACCCATCTCCGCCGCTACGGGCGCGGTTGACGACCGCGGGGCGCCGGCTCCTCGCTTCGCCTGGATCTTCGCCTCAGTCTTCGCCTCAATCTTGGCCTGGCCTCGCGCGCCCGCTGGCCAAGCGGCGCTCGCCGCCCTAAGCCCGCCTCTCGGATTGTGCTGAGAAGAGGGAGCGCGCGGTATGGCGGAGCGGAGCGGTGGGCCGGATCGGACGCCTGTGTTGGTGGGCGTTGGGCAGATCACCGATCGCGCCTCGCCGGAGACCGGCCTCTCGCCGCTCGAGCTGATGGAGCGCGCCGCGCGACGGGCGGCGGAGGACGCCGGCCCAGCGGAGGCGCTGCTGGCGGCCCTTGATGTGGTGGCAACGTCTGGGCTCACGGTCGATGAGGACATCGCCGGGCTCGAAGGCCTCCGCACCTACAAGAACGCGCCCATGACGCTCTGTCGCCGGCTTGGCGTCTCGCCGCGCCAGGCGGTGACCAACCCCGTGGGCGGCGACACCCCTCAGAAGCTTGTGAACCACTACGCGGCGGAGATCGCCGCCGGGCGCTCTGAAGCGGCGCTGCTGGCCGGCGGCGAGGCGCTGAAGACGATGATGGGGCGCTTGGCGGCGGGCCTCGATCTAGAGGCCTGGCGCGAAGATCCGGACGCGGCCCCGCCCGCGCTGCTGGCTCCGCCCCGTCCGCCGGCGACCGCCCATGAGGTGGCCCACGGGATCCAATATCCGGCCAATGTCTACCCGCTGTTTGAGAACGCGCTCCGACGGAAGCATGGTTGGAGCCTCGATGCGCATGCGAGCGCCATGGGCGCGCTGTTCGCCCGGTTCGCCGCCGTGGCGGCCGAACATCCCGACGCGTGGTACCCCACCGCGCGCAGCGCCGAAGAGCTCGCAACGCCCTCGCCGCAGAACCGCATGGTGGCGTTCCCTTACCCGAAATACCTAAACGCCGTGATCCAGGTGAACATGGCCGCCGCCGTGATCCTCACCACGCGGGACCGCGCCCGCGCGCTGGGCGTGCCGGAGGAGAAGCTGGTGTATCTGCTGGGCTGCGGAGATGCGACCGATGTCTGGCACGTCACCGAACGCGCCGATTTCCAGAGCTCGCCGGGCTTTCGCCTCGCCGCGGAGGAAGCGTTGCGCATGGCGGATATCAGCGTCGATCAAATCGACCTATTCGACCTCTACAGCTGCTTTCCCTGCGCGGTGCGCATTGCGCTCGACACGCTTGGCGTGGCGGCGGACGACCCGCGGTCCCTGACGGTCACGGGCGGGCTCCCCTATTTTGGAGGGCCGGGCAACAACTACACCATGCACGGCATTGTCAGCATGGCCGAGCGACTGCGCGCGCGGCCCGGCGCGGTGGGCTTTGTGAACGGCAATGGCTGGTTCCTCACCAAACACGCGGTGGGCGTCTACGCGACCGCGCCCCAGGGCGGCCGCGCCCCCTTCGCCGACGCCGCCTGGTCCCGCCGCGCGCCAACCGACTACGCGGGCGATCTCGCCACGGGCGACGCGCCGACGTTCACCGAGCAGCCTGTTGGAACTGGCCGCGTCGAGACCTATACCGTCATTTTCGACCGCACGGGCCCGACCCGCGGCGTCGTGGTGGGCCGCCTCGAGAGCGGCGCGCGCTTCTTGGCGGAGACGCCCGATGACCGCGACCTGCTCGAAAAAATCTGCGCCATAGACTTCCTCGACGCCACCGGCCAAGCCAGACCGGCCGCCGAGCCAGGCGGCGTTAATCGTTTCACGCCGGCGCCGTAGAAAAGCGTCGGCGCTCATTTTCCCACGAATTAAACCGTGGCGTCCTTGTTAAGCCGTGGCGTCCTTGGTGGCGCTCAGGCGGACGCCCTCATGATCCCGCTCGGCTTGATCAATGTCCCATTGGATCCGCGTCAGGTAGACCGGATCGCCATCATGGTCGGCGGCCATTTGGCCTTTCTTGGCGGCTGTGAATTTCTCCACCGCCTCCGTGTCTCCATGCACCCAACGGGCGGACGTGTATTGCGTGGGCTCGAAGCGCACGGGGATGCCGTATTCGACGTCGATGCGGCTGGCCAACACGTCGAATTGCAGCGGGCCGACCACGCCGACGATCCAGCCGGAACCGATGGCGGGTTTAAAGAGCTTCGCGGCCCCCTCCTCCGCGAATTGCGTCAGCGCCTTGTCGAGATGCTTGGCTTTCAGCGGATCGGTGGCGCGCACGGATTGCAGCAGCTCCGGCGCGAAGGAGGGAATTCCTGTGAAGCGGAGATCTTCGCCTTCGGTCAGCGCGTCGCCAATGCGCAGCTGCCCGTGGTTCGGCACGCCCATGATGTCGCCGCCCCAGGCTTCTTCGGCGATCTCGCGATCCTGGGCGAGGAACAGCATCGGGTTGGAGATCGCCATTTGCTTGCCCGAGCGCACGTGCTTCAGCTTCATCCCGCGCTTGAAATGACCCGAGGTGAGCCGAACGAAGGCGACCCGGTCCCGATGCTTAGGGTCCATGTTGGCCTGCACCTTGAAGACAAAGCCGGAGACTTTCCTCTCCTCAGGGCCGACGGTGCGCTCCGCGGCGATGCGGGGCCGCGGCGGGGGCGCCAGATTTTTGAGACCGCTCAGAAGCTCCAGCACGCCGAAGGAATTGAGCGCCGAGCCGAACCAAATCGGCGTCATGGTTCCTTCGAGGAACGCGATCGGATCGAGCGCCGGCAGCAGCCCGCGGGCCATCTCCACCTCCTCCCGCAACGCCTCCAGCCGCTCCGCCGGCAGCCGCTCCGCCAATCGCGGGTCATCGAGCCCCTCCATGGGCTCACCCTCGCTGGCGACGTTGCGATCCGCCCGATCGAGCAATTGCAGGCGATCTTGCAAGAGATCATAGGCGCCGAGGAACTCTTTGCCGACGCCAATGGGCCAGCTGGCCGGGGTGACGTCGATGGCCAAATTCTCTTGGATCTCGTCGATGATATCGAAGGTGTCGCGGCTCTCCCGATCCATCTTGTTGCAAAAGGTGAGGATCGGCATGTCCCTGAGGCGGCAAACTTCAAAGAGCTTGCGCGTTTGGCTCTCCACGCCTTTCGCCCCGTCGATCACCATCACGGCGGCGTCCACAGCGGTGAGCGTTCGGTAGGTGTCCTCCGAGAAATCCGCGTGACCGGGCGTATCCACCAGGTTGAACCAGCAATCGCCCCACTCGAAGGTCATGGCGGTGGCCGAGACGGAGATCCCGCGGTCTTGCTCCATTTTCATAAAGTCAGACCGCGTGCGACGGGCCTCGCCCTTGGCGCGCACCTGACCCGCTTGCTGGATCGCGCCGCCAAACAGCAGAAGCTTCTCCGTCAGCGTGGTTTTGCCGGCGTCGGGATGCGAGATGATCGCAAAAGTCCGGCGACGGGCGATCTCCGGCGGCAGAGCGGCGTTGTGTCCGAAGACAGATTTTCCAGGGTCAGACGCGTCAGTCATGGCGGCGCTATAGCAAGCAAGGCGAAGAACGTCGCCTATTGAGAGGCGTTTCCCTTCCGGCCCGGCCGCGCCTGTTCGGCACGGGCGTGGACATCGAGTTCCAGAGCGTCGAGCCATGCGTTGACCCGCTGATCCGCCGCCGCATGTCCTCCGCCGAGAACGCGAGGGCGAGGGCGACGACGCGACGGAGGCGAAGCGGGCGATGGCGGCGGAGAGAGTAAGCATGGCGTCGCTGCCGGAGGGCTACCGTGCGGTGGTGCTCGGCGCGACGGGAGCGATCGGCGGGGCGATCGCCGGGGCGTTGGCGACGGATCCGCGGCTCGGAGCGCTTCGCCGATTAGGGCGCGCCGCCCGAGATCCCGCGCTGCGGATTGATCTGGCGGACGAGCCGTCCATCGCCGCGGCGGCGACGGCGGCCAAGGCGGCGCTGGGCCAGGTGGATCTCCTGTTCATCGCCACAGGCGGATTACGGATCGAAGCGGCGGGAGGCGGCGTCCATGAGCCGGAAAAGGCGCTCTCCAAGCTCGAGCCCCAGGCGCTGGCGGCTCAGTTTGCGCTCAACGCAGCCGGCCCGGCGCTCGCCATCAAGCATTTCTCCAAAATCATGCCGCGCCGGCGGCGGGCGTTGATCGGCGTTTTGTCGGCGCGGGTGGGCTCCATTGAGGACAATCGGCTCGGCGGCTGGCACGGCTACCGCGCCGCCAAGTCAGCGCTCAATCAGCTGCTGCGCACCGCCGCCATCGAGCTGAAGCGCACGCATCCTGAGTT
>JBCCTM010000033.1:0-16339 GCA_039198535.1 Pseudomonadota bacterium | reverse complement strand
GTCAGCGCCATCTGCCAGGCCTTTCGCACCGGAGCGTGCGCCATCCTCCCAGCGGTATCGCCGCCCCGCACGCGCCTTTTCGTTTGCAGAGTCGGCGATCGGCGGCGTACCGAGTTTTGGGGTTGCGACAATAAGAGAGCGGACGGAGATCCGCCGCGCCGTGAAGCGCGAGGATGAGGCGATGTCGGCTGCAGCTGATCTGAATTCGTCGGGGGCGCTTTGCCAATCGCGCCGCGGATATCAGGACGGTCCGAGCTTCGACGCGGGGCATTGGCTTGACGCGAAGCACCCTGCTTCGCGGGTTCTCCACTGCATTCAGGGCAAAAAACGCCGCGTCCTGGCCTTCGTCGAAGAGATCTCGCCGGACGATAACGTGCTGGCGATCCTGTATGACGAACCCGTCAGCGATGACGAAAGCCGAGCGCTACAGCGCGGGGCCGATGGACGACGCGCGTTTTTATACTGGCCCTGCTCGACCTGGGCCGAAGGCCGAAATTTCGGCCGCGACATCGCGTTGCTCGGCGCTGATGCGTTCGATTACGTCGCGTTCCTTGACGATGACGTCGTGTTCACCCGAGGCGCCTACACGCCTTTCATCGACGACGTCGCCCGCCATCGAGCGCTGATCGCGACACCGATCACATACAGGGCTGATCAGAGCCGATACACGCTGCCAACCGCTCGGCAAGCGGCGGCGCTTAATGATGAGCAATTGCTGGTCTTTCACATATCCGTCGTAAAAGACGCCGAGATTTGGCCAATCGACCGCACATTTGAAAACGAATCGTGGCACATCGCCTGTCTCATCCAACAATATTTTCTTACACAGCGGTTTCCACGGCAGCTGATCCAATTTAATGACTATTGCATAAGTAACGAAGGACATGAGTGGCTCGAAGCCGACGGCGCGAGCAATTACAAATATGAGCAGAATTTCTCCCGGGTGGTGCGCTTGGCCCATGAGCGGGTGAGCGAGCGTTTGGGGCGCCCCGCCCCGAAAGCAAATGAGTCCTTTCGGCGAATGCCAACTCGAAACCCCCTGGAGTTACTGCAGATTTTCGCGTGGAAACGCGTCTTCCGGCCCATTTACATGCGTTATCCGCTCGACAGGGATGGCGGATCTCTTGAACTCGGCGCGAGGCGCGCCTAGCTGGTTGCCTGGGACGCAGGCCAGCTGCCAGCACCTCGCAATGACTTTGTTTTTCAATAACTTACGCTGCAAATCGATCGGAGGGCCTGCGAAAGCTGAGGCGAGGAACCGATCGTTCGTTAGACGCGCCACAGGTGATGCCGATTATGACGAAAATAGCCTGCTTTTTTTCGGAATGAATATTTAGAGCGTCGCCGCTACTGATTGCATTCGCGCACCTTTACTCTGCATTTATCGCGCGTTTTCGCCGCGGCGCGTTCGAAAGCGTGTTCACCTATATTGGAAATGTAGGGCAAGCCGCCCTCCCGTGGATCGGACAGCGCATGTTCTTCGGTGAAAGTAGACTGGTCAGGCTGGTGTATGTCAGCGCAGCCACGTCTCGCTTGTCGAGGCGCGAACTGATCGAGATCGGCGAGATCTCTCGCCGCAACAATCGCGAGCAACGCTTGACCGGTCTGCTCCTGCATGTGGAAGGAGAGTTCTTTCAGGTGCTGGAGGGACCCGAGCGGGCCGTGGAGGAAGTGTTCTCGCGCATCTGCGAGGACCCCCGCAATCAGTGGGTGACCCCGCTATTGCGGGAAAAGCTGCTGTTCCGGGTGTTCCGCACATGGTCGATGGGGTGTTTTGATCTGCCCTTCGAGACGCTGCCGACAGAGGTGTTTTTCCAGGCGGATTGGGAACAGGTGCGCCTGCGGGTCAACGCCGATACCAGACAGTCGTTCTATCGATTTTTGGAGCGCTTTTATGCGGTCAACCAGGAAGCCGGCGAAGCGGACGCCTTCCCCGCTTGAGGCGAGGCGGGAGGGCTGATGGCGGAGGGGGCGACGGCTCTTTCAGCGAGCGTTCTGGCGGCCATTGCGGTGGGAGGCGCGGCGGGCTCGGTGTGCCGCCATCTCTTGGTTTTGGCCACGGCGCGGCTCGCGACCAGTTGGGGCGCGCCGCAAAGCTTGCCGCTCGGCGTGCCGGCGGCGAACATCATCGGCGGCCTGGCGGTCGGCGTGTTGGCGGTGTCCCTGACCCGTCTTGGACTAACTGACCGGTTCTGGCCGCTGTTGATCACAGGGTTTCTGGGGGGGTTCACCACCTTCTCCGCCTTTTCCTGGGAGATCCTGCAGCTCTGGGAGCGGGAGCGCGCTGATCTCGCGCTGATCTACCTGGCGCTCAATCTGCTTGGCGCGCTAGGAGGCGTCGCGCTGGGCGCCATGCTGGCCCGGGCGAGCTTAGGCGCGGCCTGAGATATCCGCTTAAGACCTTACTTCAGCCATGGGAGGCGAGCCGCGTGCCCGGCGTTCAAAGGCTCACAGTTTCGCAGGAGGAGGCCGATCTCCGGCTGGATCGATGGTTCCGACGCCGGATCCCCGGTCTTGGCCATGGGCGCCTTGAAAAGCTGCTGCGGAAAGGAGAGATCCGCCTGGACGGCGCGCGGGCGAAGGCCTCGGACCGGGTGAGCGCGGGGCAAGTGGTCCGCATCCCTCCGCTGCCTGACGCTGATCTCGACGCCAAAGCCCCATCTCGACCCAAAGCCGCCGCCCCGACACCCGCAGAGGCCGCCGAGTTGGAGACCCGCATCCTCCACATGGACGAGGCCGTCATCGCCTTCAACAAACCGCCTGGTTTGCCGGTTCAGGGCGGGTCAGGACATCAGCGCCATCTCGATGGGATGCTCGACGCGCTGCGCTTCGGCGCCCGCGAGCGGCCCCGGCTGACCCATCGCTTGGATAAAGACACCTCAGGCGTGATGCTGTTGGCGCGCAGCCGCGCGGCGGCGGCGGCGCTCACCCGAGCGTTCCGCGCCCGGGAGACCCGTAAAATATATTGGGCCGCCCTCTCCGGCGCGCCCAAGCCACGGCGAGGCGTGGTCCGTCTGGCGTTGGTGAAGGCTCCCGGGCATGGACCCGGCGGGGCGGGGGAGAAGATGCAGTGCGTGCCCGCGGAGGCCGCGTCGCGGGTTGAGGGCGCGAAAGGCGCGGTGACAGAGTATGTTGTGCTAGAGGCGCTCGGCGATCGCGCTTCTTGGGCGGCGCTGCGTCCGATCACAGGGCGCACGCATCAATTGCGCGCCCATATGGCGGCGATCGGTTGCCCCATCGTCGGCGATGGAAAATATGCAGCTTCGGACCCTGTCGACGTCGCGCGCTCGCCCTATCTCGGCGGCGAGATCAGCAAGAAGCTGCATCTGCATTCACGTCGCCTGGTGGTGCCGCATCCAAATGGCGACACGATGTTGAGCGTAGAAGCGCCATTGCCGCCTCACATGGAGCGTAGCTGGCGTGCGCTGGGCTGGGCGGAGGGGGCGGCGGCTGCCCCGGAGGACCCGTTCAACCCCTGAGCTAGTGCGAAGGGACCGTTGAATGGTCGGCAAACCTCTCGAGATCACGCTACTCCTCAGTGCAACCGCTATTGGATTTATTTTCCTCACCGCGCTCTCGGCCACCGCCTATGGGCTCGTCCTGCGGATCTGGGTCGTGATCGCGCCGCTCTGCCTGATGGCGTTCATTAATGGCCCCGGCAAAGGTCTGGCGAACCGCGAAAACCCGCTGCCCATCTCCATGTTTGGCGCCATGGCGGCGCGCGCCGCCGTGATGGGATTGCTGTTCGCCACCATCTGCGTGGCGATTGTGTTGGGCGGGTTCGACTTCTTCCACACGCCGCCGGCGCCCTAACGGCCGACGGGGTGGCGGGGGCTGAACCATGAGCGGCTGGGCGCGCATCGCGAAGCGGTTCTACGCACGGGCGGAGGCGCGTCCGATCGATGGCGCGCCGCCAGGCGTCGAGGGTGCGCATGGGGTATTTCTAGACGACCGCCCGCTGCGATGCCCAGGCGGCTCGCTCTTCGCCGCGCCGCCCTCCGTCGCCCAGGCGGCCGCCGCCGAATGGGACGCTGTCGTCGAACAGATCGATCCGCGCGCGATGCCGATCACCCGCGCGGTCAATACGGCCCTTGAGCGGGTCGCGCCACAGCGAGAGGCGGTGATCGCCGAGATCTCAGGCTACGCGGAGACAGATCTCCTCTGTCACCGCGCAGCCGCTCCCCACGCCCTGGCGACGCGAGAAGCGCAGGCTTGGGACCCGGTTCTCTCCTGGCTCGAGCAGCGCTACGGAGCGAGGCTGATCGCCGGCGTCGGCGTGTCCCTGCCGCCGCAACCGGCGGATGCGGCGGCGCGCCTTCGGGCGGCGGTCGCCAGCGAGTGCGATCTCGGCCTCACCGCGCTCAGCGATCTCACGGCGCTCAGCGGCTCACTCGCCCTCGGCCTCGCGGTGGTGGAGCGCGAACTCACCGCAGAAGCCGCATGGTCGGCCTCCCGGATCGACGAGGATTGGCAAGCCGAGCAATGGGGGCTCGACCAGGAAGCCGCAGACGCGGCGGAGGAGCGTCGCCGAGCCTTTACGGCCGCCGCGCGCCTGTCCGCTCTCCTGCGGAGCGCCTAAATCAGCGACTTTGGCTGCTCGAAGGCCTCAAGACGGAGCCGCCCAGGCTGCGCGTCGGTCCAGGCCGGCGCGTCCAATTGGAATACGGCGATTGCGGCGGTGGGAAAGCGCAATCCGGCCCCGGCGAGCCGCGCGGCGTAGGTCTCGATCCCTGGGTTATGTCCAAGGAGCAGCACGGTTCGCGCGTCCTGCGGCGATTTGCGGATCACCGCCTCAATGGCGTCGGGCTCCGCCTCGTAGAGGTCGGGGGCTGTGCGCATCGCCGGGGCGCGCCCGCTTTGCGCGAGCAATGCGGGAGAAAGCCGAGCCCAGGTCTCCTGCGTGCGAACCGCGCTGGAGACCACGGCCAGGTCAACCGACCAAGGCTGCTCGGCCAACCACGCGCCCATCAAGGGCGCCGCCAAGCGCCCTCGCAAATTGAGGGGCCGCGCATGGTCTCCACCGGAAATCGACCAGTCCGATTTGGCGTGGCGCATCAACACCAAACGCCGGATCAACCCGGTCTTCTCCTGCGCCGCATCATTGTCGGACGCCATGCGCGGGCCTCGCTTGCTTTTGCTTAGAACGCGTATTGGTAGCCCACGGTCAGCGTCCAGTCAGTCTCCAGCTGCGGTCCGTTCAGATCCCGGTAGGCGGGCAACAGGAGCTCCGCCGCGAGACGATGCCCACGGAGAAAGCCGCTCTGGCCGGCGATGTTCACGCCGAGGCCAAGCTCGATCACCTCGCCGCCCTGATTGTCCGGGTCGGCGGTTTGCACGGGCGCGACGATCTGCGGGTCGATGCCGTCGATGGTCCCGAGCGATCGGCCGAGCACGCGGCCTGAAAAGCTGACCCATGGCTGCGGCGAATAGCTGGCCCAGGCCGTGCCTTCGATCTTGTCGCCCAGGCTGTAGCCTTCGTCATTTTCGCCAAGGCGGATCTCGCCCATCAGCTGCGCGCCCCAGGCGAACTGATCGGATTTGCCGGTGTAAGTGACGCCGGGCATGAGATCGAATGTGCCCGAGCCCAACTGCATCGGATAGGGAAGCCGCAATTCTGGCCGCGCGCCCGTGGGGGCGAGCACCCGGTCCCGCTCTGTGATGGAGCCGGTGGGCAGGCTCAGCATAGCGTTGAGATGCAGATGGTGGGTCTCATCGTCATAGAGCCGGAACAGACCGCCTACTCTCGTGTCGCCGAACCCCTGACTTTGCGTCGTGAACGTGCCGCGGACGGTGGTCCCCGCCGGGCCGGCGAAGGTGATGTGGTCCATCTCTTTGTCGATATACATCCCCATGGCCATCAGCGTGACCCAATCAGTGGGGGCGTACATTGCGCCGACCATGTGCATGTCCATGGTCATGCGGGTCGGCACGACGCGCAGGGTCGGCGGCTGCATCGGCGCGCCGAAGAAGCGGTTCGGCACGGTGGTGGCGATGGTGGCTGGGCTCACCGGATCCGTGCCGATGCGGCTGCCATCCATGTCCATGCGCATGTAGCGGTAGGAGAACATGAATTCTCCGGCGTCATGCATGTGGTCGCCCATCACGCCGATGGGCGCGTGGCTGTCGGCGCGGACCGGGCCGCCATGGTCGTCGCCGCCATCGGCGCTGGCGGGAAGCGGCGCAAGCGTCAACGCCATGAAGAGAGCTACAGGGGCCGCCAGAGCGCCGGTCGCCGCGGCCGCTCGCCTCTTTTGGCTCTGTCGAGAACGCCGATTGTTCTGAGTGTGCTGTGTCATGTCATCTGTCCTGTGCCCGTATCAGCGTCGGCCACGCGCGCGCGTTGAACGCCGCGGGACCCGCTTTAGACGGGGCGAGATTGTCTAGGCTTTGAAGCTGTGAAAGTGAGCTGGGCGGTCAGGCCGCCGGGGGCGAGCGCGCGCCGCCCGGGCGCCGGACAGAGGGAACCAGCGGAGGCGCGCCGACGACCGGGGCGGGCGCTGAGAAGGCGTGCGACGCCGGCATGGCCGCGCTTGGGGACGCCGGCTCGGCCCAGACAGTAGCCAAACCAAGCGCGCAGGGCTCCACCACCCAGACGGGCGGCTCACCGGGATCTCCCTCGCGCAGCTGAACCGTAAAGGCGCCGCCGCAGAGCACGCCCGCCTCGGCGTGATCCGCGCCCATCGTAAGCGGGGCCGCCCCCAATGAGACGCCCCGCAAGGTCAGCACAGCAATAATCGCGACGTGCAAAAACAGGGTCATGGCCCGGATAGACCGGTCCCGTCGCCTCTGTCGTTGAAAACGTATGATCACGATCGCCTCGCTTCATCGCATCAATACGCGCATGGGTTGAGCGGACCAAGCCGCCCGCAGGCGTTATCCTTTCGGCGCAATCGACTGGGGCCCACCGCGTGCCCCAACCGCCACAGCGATCGGGAGGCGTTCAATCGCCGTTTTCGCTAAGCGCCGTCCTTGAGATCAAGGTCGGGTAGGGGTGCGAGGCTGAGCTCAGCCTCCACCAGCGCGCGGCGCACCGTTTGCGCCACCGCCACGGCTCCAGGCGCGTCGCCATGCACGCAAAGGGTGTCCGCCGAGACAGAAATCTCCGAACCGTCCGACGCGCGGGCCCTGCCGTCGAGCGCCAAGGCGAGCGCTTGCGCGGCCGCCTGCGCCGGGTCCGACAACACGGCGCCGGGGGTTCCGCGGGGCGACAGCGACCCGTCCGGCGCATACAATCGATCCGCGAACGCTTCGCGGGCCACCGCGAGCCCGGCCTCTATGCTGCCGCGCTCCAGCTCTGATCCGGGTGGGACGACATGGATGAGCGCGCTGTCCACCGCCGCCACCGCCCGAACCGCGGCCGCGGCGTAGGCCGGCTCCGCCGCCGCCATGCTGTAGAGCGCTCCGTGCAGTTTCACATGGGTCACCGCTGCGGCGCTGAAGGCGGCCACGCCGCAGAGCGCGCCGATCTGGAAGGCGATCAAATTCTCCAAATCGCGCGGATCCATGCGGATCGCTCGGCGACCGAACCCCCAGAGATCGTCGAACCCTGGATGCGCGCCGATGGAGACGCCACGCGCCGCCGCCGCCTCCACGGCGCGCCGCATGCGGCTCGGATCTCCCGCATGGGACCCGCAAGCGATGTTGGCGCTGTCGACATGGTCGAGCAGGCCGAGATCATCCCCCATCTCAAACGCGCCGTAGCCCTCGCCCAAATCCGCATTGATCGCCAGACGCCGCATATCGGACATGTCTCCACCAATTCTCGACCGGGTGCGCCGGCGAGATTAGACTGGAGCCGCTGTTGTGAGGCAACGGGCGGCGCGGCGCGGCGCGGCGATGAAGGCGACGATTGGATCAAACTCCTCCATATGAGGGCGCGCCAGACGCGTCACTAAGCCAAGAGCCGGTCTACCTGCCATGCGGCGACGCGGCGGTGACCGTGCAGTTCGCATCCTGGCGCGATCCGGCCGCGAACGTGGCCGTCACCGCGCTGGATGACGCTCTCGCCTGGGATCCCGTCCCCGGTTTCCTCGAGGCCGCGCCCAGCTTCCGCTCGCTCCTGGTCCGCTACGATCCTTTGGAGACGGACGCCGCCACAGTGGTGGAGGCGCTGGAGGATTTGCGGCTCGGCGCATTGGAGACGGCGCTTGCGCCAACGCCGCCGCGCCTCTGGCGCCTTCCCGTGGCGTATGGCGGCGCCGAGGGCGCCGATTTGCCCGAAGTGGCCGCGGAGACGGGGCTCACCGAGCGCGAGGTGGTCGCCCGGCATCGTGGCGCGCCACACCGCGTGGCCATGCTCGGCTTCTTGCCCGGCGCGCCCTATCTGGAGGGGCTCGACGCGGCGCTCGATCTGCCAAGGCGCGCCACCCCGCGCCAAGCGACGCCGGCCGGATCGGTGGCCATCGCCGCGGGGCTGACGGTGATCTACCCGGTCGAGAGCCCTGGCGGCTGGCGGCTTCTCGGGCGCACGCCCGCCCGGCTTTTTGAAGTAGACGCCGCGCCGCCCGCGTTGCTCGCCCCGGGTGATCTGGTGCGGTTCGAACCCGCCAGCGCAGACGAGGTCGCCTCCCTGGTGGAGCGGGCGGCGCGGGGCGAATGGCGCCCACCGCTGGAAACAGCTCTGGAGGCGTCCCGCCAATGAGCGAGATCGGCGCGGTGCTCGAAGTGATGGACCCCGGCCTCGCCACGTCCGTACAGGACCTTGGGCGGCCTGGGCGTCTCCGCATTGGCGTGCCCCAAGGGGGCGCGCTGGATCGGACCGCACTGCGGCTGGCCACCGCAATCACGGGTGGAGCCGCCGCGAAAGCCGCGGCCCTCAGCGCCGCGCCCCCTGGACCGGCCGCTCTGGAGATCCGTTACTTGGGCCCACGCCTCCGCGTTGTGGAGGGCGCGCTGACCGCCGCTTTGGCGGGGGCCGACGCCCTGTTGCATGTGGACCGTGCGGAAACGGCGCTCGGACGCCAGGGCGACAGCGCGGAGGCGACCCCGCTGACAGGACTGCGGGTCCACCCCGGCGACGTCCTGCGCGTCGGCGCGCTCCGCGGATCCGCGACGGCCATTCTCGCGCTGGGCGGCGGGGTGCTGACGCCGCTCACGCTCGGCGCGCGCGCCACCTTCGCTCGGGGCGGCTTTGGCGGGGTGGAGGGACGCCTGCTGCAAGCGGGCGATCGACTGGAAATCGCGGTCGGAGCGTCCTCGGCGCAACGCATCGCCGCGGGAGCGGGGCCACCTCGCGCCATGCCCGATGCGAAAGGCGTCTGGACGCTCCGCCTGGTCGACGGCCCCCAAGCGGCCTTGTTCGACGCCAGCGAGCGCGCGCGCCTCTGTGCGACGGTCTGGGCGGTCACCCGCCAGGCGGACCGCATGGGGCTCCGCCTGGAGCCTGCGGCGGACGGCGCTCCGCCCGCTCCGCTCAGCCCCCTTGATCCGACGGATGTGGACATTGTCTCCGATGGCGCGCCCGAAGGCGCGGTGCAGATCCCCGGGGATGGGCGGCCGATCCTATTGCTGGCCGATCGCGGCGCCACCGGCGGCTATCCAAAGCCCGCCGTGGTGGCGAGCGTGGACATTCCGCTGCTGGCGCGCCTTCAACCCGGGGATCGCCTCCGGTTTCACCATGTGAGCCTCGACGCAGCGCGGGCGGCGCTGTTCGCCGCGGAACGCGCGCTGCGGGGCGCCCTCGGTCACATCGAGCCGGCCGGAGAGCCGGGCGTGATCGATGTCGAGAAACTGTGGAGCGCAAATCTGATCACCGCGCACGCGGCGGCGGATACGGACCTGCATCGCGAGGACGCAGACCAAAAGCCGCCAGAAACAAGTGAGGGCTAAGCGCTTCATTTGCTTCCGGATTGACGGGCGAGGTTCCCTCGTCGATGCCTATGAGATGACCGACCGAAAAACGGCGACCCGACAGAGAAAGACACGGCGCGACGCCCCGCCGCCGCTCCCTCGCGCGCCCCTGAGCGTCGTCGACGCCAAGGACAGCGCGGCGCTCTTCCATCGCCTCGCGGTCGCGAGCGCCCTGCGCATCACCGAGGCCGGCCGCGTGTTTCTCGCAGAGGACGCCATGGCGCCCACCCACAAGCTTCGGGTGGCTCTCCGCCGCCATCGCAGCTTGTTGAAGCTGTTCGCCGCCCATCTATCGCCTGGCTTCCTCGCGGCACAGTCAGAGCAGGCGAAGGCCATCGCAGCGCGGCTCGCGCCGATCCGGGAAACAGACGTCATGGTGACCGAGACGCTACCCGCCCTCGCGGGCCGCTGGGAGACGGCTAATGAGCTGAGCCCAGCCGCCGCAACGCGACGCCAACGGGCCCTCGCCGCCCTGTCCAGGAAGCTCGAGAAGAACGCCGAACGGGCCCGGACGGCTCTGCGGCGAGATCCCGAGTTCAGCCTGGCGCTGTGCGACTTGCTGCTGGACCTGAACGCGGAGTTGGCGGCGCCGAGCGGGCGGACCGACGCCCCATGCGCGGCGGCGCGCCCTGCGAAGCGTCCGGCCAAGCCGCGGCGCCTGGCCCGCGCCGCCCTCGACGCCGCCGCGCGCAAGCTGGCGCGTTTTGGGAACCGTTTGGACACGCTCACGATTGATAAGCGGCATGAGATGCGGAAGAAAGCGAAGACGCTGCGCTACGCCGTAGAGTTTTTCGGGCCGCTGTTCGACCCGCTGGACGCCAAGCCCTACCGGAAGGCCTTGCGTCGCCTTCAGGACAGCTTCGGCGTACTGAATGACGCCGCCGATTTGGAGAAGCTGCGGAGCGTCCAGCTCTCCACAACGCTTCGACCCTTTGTTGAGGCGGCAATTGAAGAAGTCCGCGAGCACGCCAGTCGCGAATATGCGTTGGCGAAAACAACCTGGGCGGATTTTGACAAAAGGCGCCCATTTTGGCGTAAATGATTTTAACCGTAATAGGCTTAAACACTGTCTTATTTTGGAATATCTGTCCTCTCTGCGCCACTGTGACTGCACTTGACTTGCTCAGGCGCTGGTTAACGCCGAGAGGACTTGTCTCCATTTTGGCTAGTTTCTGTTCGGTGTCGCGGGAAGCGGCGGCGCGCGGGCGGATGTCGCTGTTCCGGGGAGAGCGGCGCGCGCCCGCGCGGGTGAGGACCAGATGGAGGATGAGATGCGTTTAATCGCAGCGGCGGTTTTGGTCGCCGGGGGCGTCGGCTTGGGGAGCGTGGGCGACGCCGCGGCGCAGCAGCCGCCCCAGTGTTTCGATAAAGGCCTATTGCAATTCGTGGATTGCCCGCAGCCGGCGCCGCCGCCGCCAGCCCCGATCTTCGCGCCGCCGGAGACGCGATATAATTGGAGCGGCGCCTATGTCGGGGCGCATTTGGGCTATGCCGATCTGCGCACCGGCGGCGGTTATGATCTCGACGAGATCGACGGGCTGCAGGGCCGCTCGATCGACGCCCAAGGCATCGCGTATGGCGGACAGGTCGGCTACCTGGAGCAATTTGGCGACTTCGTCGCGGGCGTTGAGATCGACGCGAGTTTGGCGGACGCCGACGATGACGTCGGCCCGATCCGCCCGGCGATCGACGCGCAAACCCTCGGCGCGGCCGCCGACAGCTTCGGCTCAATCCGCGCTCGGCTGGGATACGCCGTCGACACGGCGGTGCCGCTGATGCCGTATCTGACAGCGGGCGTGGGCCTGGTGGATTACGAAGCCAATATCAACGACGTCACGGACATTTTCAGCTTTGACAGCGAGGAATTCGCCGTCGGCGGCGTCCTCGGCGGCGGCTTGGAGACGGCCATCACCGACAACATCACGCTGCGCGGCGAAGGCCTGCTGTATCTGATCGGCGACGAGTACGCGTTCATTGAACCGGGGTCGGCCCAGGCGGACGGCTTCACGGTCGAGGATCTTTGGACGGCGCGCGCCGCCATCAACTGGAAGTTCTAAGGGCGCATCCCCTGAGGAAACAGGCGGCGCGGATCATGCGGTCCGCGCCGTTTTTCGTCTCAACGCCGCCCCTTGCCGACCCGCCGGGTGCGGCCGCGCTGTTTCTTGGGCTTCGGCCCGCTTCCGCCGCCGCCATTGGCCTCGGCCATCTCTTTCTCGCCGCGGGGCGCGCCGCCGCCCGATCCAGCCCCGAGCGTCACATTCACAGACGCCGCTTCGGGCTCCACCAGCTCCGGCGCGGGCTCGGCCAGCTTCACATTCATCAGCTGGGTCACCACATCGCCGCGCAGACTGGAGAGCAACGTCTCGAACAGGCTAAAGGCCTCGGACTTATACTCATTCAGGGGATCGCGCTGGCCGTAGCCGCGCAGGCCGATCACGCTGCGGAGGCGGTCGAGCGTCAGCAGATGTTCGCGCCAATGATGGTCGATGGTCTGTAGGATCACCGCTTTCTCCACGTCGCGCATCAGATCGGCGCCCATGTCGATGGCTTTGCGCGCGGCGATCTGGTCCGTCTCCTTCAGCAGCCGTTCCCGCACCGTCTCATCATCCGCCCCCTCCGCTGCGGCCCAGTCGACCACGGGCAAGCGCTCGCCAAACATCTGGTGGATCGCGTCTTCCAGGCCAGTGACGTCCCATTGTTCCGCATAGGCGCGCTCGGGCATGTAGCGGGACACCATGTCCTCCACCACCGAATGGCGCATGTCTTCGACAATCTCGGAGACGTCCTTGGCCTCCATGATTTCCATGCGCTGCTCGAAGATGGCCCGACGCTGATCATTCATCACGTCGTCGTATTTCAGCAGGTTCTTGCGGATGTCGAAGTTGCGCGCTTCAACCTTCGCTTGGCTGCGCTCGATGGCTTTATTCACCCAGGGGTGGACGATCGCTTCGCCCTGCTCGAGACCGAGCCGTCGAAGCATGCCGTCCATCCGCTCCGAGCCGAAGATGCGCATCAAATCGTCTTGGAGAGACAGGAAGAATGTGGAGCGGCCTGGATCGCCCTGACGACCAGATCGGCCGCGCAACTGATTGTCGATGCGGCGGCTTTCATGGCGCTCCGTGGAGATCACCCAGAGCCCGCCCGCCTCCAGCGCCTTCGCCTTCGCCTCCTCGACCTCCGCCTCAATCTTCTCTTTGCGCGCGGCGACGGCGGCCTCATCTTCCGGGTCGACCTCCCCCGCCTCAATGGCGTCCGCCAGCATGCGCTCGGGATTGCCGCCGAGCTTAATGTCGGTGCCGCGGCCGGCCATGTTGGTGGCGATGGTCACCGCGCCAGGGCGGCCCGCCTGCGCGACGATGTCGGCTTCCTGGGCGTGGAAGCGCGCGTTCAGCACATTGTGCTTCACGCCCCTCTTTTTGAGGGTCTCGGAGAGGAACTCGGATTTCTCGATGGAGGTGGTGCCGACCAGGATCGGCTGCTCAGCGGCGTTGCCCTCTTTGATCGCCTCGACGATCGCGTCGTATTTCTCCTCCGCCGTGCGGAACACCTGGTCGTCTTCATCCTCGCGAACAACCGGCATGTTGGTCGGCACTTCCAGCACGTCGAGGCCGTAAATCTCTCCAAATTCCGCAGCCTCGGTCATCGCCGTTCCGGTCATGCCCGCCAGCTTGTCGTAGAGGCGGAAGTAATTTTGGAAGGTGACCGAGGCGAGGGTCACGTTTTCGGGCTGGATCGCCGCGCCTTCCTTGGCCTCCAAAGCTTGGTGCAGACCCTCCGAGAAGCGCCGGCCCGGCATCATGCGGCCGGTGAACTCATCGATGATCACAACTTCATTGTTGCGCAGGATGTAATCCTTATCCCGCTGGAACAGCGTGCGCGCCCGCAGCGCCTGATTGCTGTGATGGACCAGGCCCACATTCTGCTGCTCATACATGGTGGCGTCGGGGCGCAGCAGCTCGGTCTCACGCATCAGCTCTTCGAGCCGTTCCGCGCCCTCCTCGGTGAGCGCCACGGTGCGCTGCTTTTCATCGACGTCGTAGAACTCGCCCTGCTCTTTCTGCTCCTCGAGAATGCGCGCGATGAGCTTATCGAGCTTCACGTAAAGTTCGGACTGATCTTCGGTCGGGCCCGAGATGATCAGCGGCGTTCGCGCCTCATCGATCAAGATGCTGTCCACCTCGTCGACGATCGCGAAGCGGCGGCGGGCGCGCTGGCTCATGGCCTGCAGCGAGTACTTCATATTGTCGCGAAGATAGTCGAAGCCGAGCTCATTGTTGGTGGCGTAGGTGATGTCGGCGGCGTAGGCGGCGCGCCGTCCGGCGTCATCCACCCCGGGCGTGACCACGCCCACCTCCATGCCAAGGAAATTATAGACCTGCCCCATCCAGTCGGCGTCCCGCTTGGCGAGGTAGTCGTTCACCGTCACCACATGGACGCCGCGGCTCTCCAAAGCGTTCAGATACACCGGCAGCGTGGCCACCAGCGTTTTGCCCTCCCCGGTCTTCATCTCGGCGATCTTGCCCTGGTGGAGGATCGAGCCGCCCACCAGCTGCACATCGAAATGTCGCAGGCCGATGCTGCGCCGCGCGGCCTCCCGGACCACTGCGAACGCCTCCGGCAGCAAACTGTCGAGCGTCTCGCCCCGCTCGAGCCGGCCGCGGAACTCCGGCGTCTTGGCGCGGAGCTGATCATCATCGAGGCTGTCGAGGCCCGCCTCTAGACCGTTAATCTGCTCCACGAGCCCCCAGGCGGATTTCAATTTCCGCTCATTTTCGCTGCCGAACAGGCGGCGGGCGATGGAGTTGAAGCCGAGCATGCGGGCGGTCCTCACCTGATTTCTTCTGATTTACCGGTCGCGTTCGCGCGCCCCACTGACCGCGCCGGATGCGAGGCCGAGCGCGATCTCAAGCGGGGCGCGCGGGTGTTCCCCGCAGCTCTGCCGGGCGGCTGAACCTCAGCCGTCCGCCGCGGAGAACGACGCATATCTAGAGACTTCGCGCTCGCTCGCAAAGGCTTCGCGTGCCCCGGCCCCCGCATCATTCCCGCGGCGGGCGCTTCAAAAGAGTGTGTTCACCTCGGCGTATCGATCCGCTAACGACCGGCGGGGTCAAAATTCGGCCGCTGTCACCTGGACGACAGTGCGCCTGGACATCTTTTCGGGGAGAGGCGCGCATGCGCAGTATTTTCATCGGCACATCTTCACGCAGCCCTTCCGCTGCAGGCGTTACGACCGGCCTCGCGGCGGGCGTTTTGGCGGGCTTTGCGGCGCTGGTCGCCCTTGCGCCGGCGCAAGCCCAGGAGGCCACGCCGATTTTAGAGACCTACGACGCTTCCACGGTGCTCGCCACAGTGGCCGGCGAAGAGGTGACGTTGGGCGATCTGATCGCGGCGCGCAAAGCGCTGTTCCGCGAAATGCCCCAGGGCAACGCCGAAGTCCTGTTCAGCGGTCTGCTGGACCGGCTGACCCAGCAGCGCCTGCTCGCCAAAGAAGCCACGGAGCAAAAGCTGCAAGACGAGGCCGAAATCAGCGAAGCCATCGCCAGCACCGAGCGCGCCTTCCTGTTCCAGCGGGCGCGGCTGAAGGCCGAGGCCGATCCCGAACTCGCCCGTAAAATCGTTGAATTGGCGGGGGTGAAAGACGATGCGGGCGTCGACCAACAGCTGCAGGCGCTCCGGAACGGCCTTCTAAGCCAGGCCTATATCAGCAAAACGGTGGAGCCGAAGCTGACCGACGACGCGGTGAAAGCCGAGTATGATCGGATGATCACCGAGGACGAGTGGAAGGCGCAGTTCTCCGAAGTCCGCGCGCGCCACATTCTGGTGGAGACCAAGGCGGAGGCGGAGGAGATCCTGGCCGCGCTCAAGGGCGGCTCCGCTTTCGAGGAGCTCGCCGCCGAGAAGTCCAAGGACAACTCGCGGCAAAATGGCGGCGATCTGGGCTATTTCCGCAGGGGTCAGATGGTGCCCGCCTTTGAAGAAGCGGCGTTTGGCCTGGCGGAGGCCGGCGATGTCAGCGACGTGGTCCAGACCGATTTCGGCTTTCACGTCATCAAGTTGGAAGACCGACGGTTGCTCGGTTTGGAGCAGACCAGCCGCTTTATTCGTCAACGCGTGATCGCCGAGGTTGAGGCGGAAGAGACCAAGCGGCTTCGCGAGAAATTTGGCGTGGCGCTGGCGGAGAAGCTCCCGCCGGCCACGTCGCTCGGCGAGGACGCGCTGCTCGAATAGGCGCGCTCGCCATGACGGAGACCGATGCGACGCGGCTCGCGGCGGCGGCGCGCGCCTTGGAGGAGACCAAGGCCGCCCAGCGCGCGATGATCGCCCAGATGCGCGCCAAGCTAAACGCGCTCGAGACGGCGCTTGGCGACCCGACGCCGGTCTCTCCCTTTGCGCCCTTGGATCCGCCCGCGCCGCCCGACGTGGCGGGCGCGCGCATGGCCACGGCCGCCTCTGGCTCCCGCTATCAGGGGCGCGACGACGTGCTGCTGGC
>JBCCTM010000032.1:0-16463 GCA_039198535.1 Pseudomonadota bacterium | reverse complement strand
CGAGCCGGATCGCCCCCGCCTCGGCCCCGGTCCCGCCGGTTTCAGCGCCGCTCTGCGCCGGCCACAGCACAATCGCCGCCGCCACGGCCCAGCCGACGCGGCGCGCCGCGCGCGACCGGACAGCCCACGCGCCAGAGGCGCTCGAGCGGTCGGCCGCGTCGGCTGACGACGGGGAGAAGGCGGGCGACAGTCTCACGCGGCGGCTCCGGATTTCACGGCGCGCAGCTGCTCTTCGAGATCATTGAAGTTCGGCCGCATCGGCCGCGGCGTGTTCTGTCGTCCCACCTCGATGCAGATGTTGGGCGGATGCCGGTGCAGGTTCGCGACCAGCACGTCGCGGATCAGCGTGTAGAACTTTTGGTCGGCGTCCACCGCGCCTTTGATCTTGTTCGAGAACGGGCCCACGAAGCCGTAGGAGAGGAACACGCCCAGGAACGTGCCGACCAAGGCTCCGCCGATCATGCCGCCCAGCACCGCGGGAGGCTGGTCGATGGACGCCATGGTTTTGATCACGCCCAACACCGCCGCGACGATGCCAAGCGCCGGCAAGGCGTCCGCCACATTCTGCAGCGCATGGCTCGAATGCTGCGCCTCGTGGAAATCGTCTTCCAACTGCTTCTCGAGCAAATCCTCCACTTGGTGGGGATCGTCGAAGTTCATGGCGCTGGAGCGGAAGGTGTCGCAGATCATGTCGATGGCGCGCTTATCCGATTGGATCTTTGGATATTTCGCGAAGATCTCAGACTCGCCCGGATTTTCGATATGGTTCTCCAACTCCATCGGCTTGGACTGCGCCAAGCGGATGATCTCGTACAAAAGGCACAGGAGATCGTTGAAGTCGGAGCGCTTCCACTTTGCGCCGCCGAAGACTTTTTTGAAGTCCGACAGCGTGTGTTTGATGGTGTGACCATCATTGCTGATCACAAACGCGCCCACGGCGGCCCCGCCGATCATCATCATCTCATAGGGCAGCGCCTTGATGATGATCGTCATCTTGCCGCCGGCGGCCATGTAGCCGCCGAACACCATGGCGAAGACGATGATGATGCCGACGATCGCTCCCATTTGGGGTGCTCCTCAGATCTGCGGGACGAGGCCCGGTTCGGTCATTCCCTGGCGCGCGCGCTGGCCCGCCGGATGTTCGTTTATGTCGCCGTCCGGCTTGCGCCGGCCGGTCAGTTGTCCTCGCGGCGCACATTGCGCCCCGCCAGTTTCACACTGACGGCGTAGGCCCGGTCCGTGCTCATCCGCGCCAAGATCGCGGACGCCGCATCGGGCTTCATGCGAGAGAGGAAGCCGGCGGCGAAGGCCGGGTCCATCGCGTCGAACAGCGGGCCGGCCTCCTTGGGCTTCATCCGCTCATAGAGCGTCACCAAATGCGTGACGTCGCGCTCCGCCGCCTGGTCCACGGTCGCCACCATTGCGGCGAACTCTTCCTTGGCTTGCTCGAGCTCCATCAAGCGCGCCTCCAGCCGCTGGCCGGCGAGGCTCAACGCCTCGTTCCGCTGCGCGAGTTGATCGGCGTAGGCGTCGAGTTCAGCCTCGCGCTTGCGCAACGCGTCGATCAGGCCGCCGGCCTCCCGCGAGGCGAGGGCGGCGCCGGACAGCTCATCCAGGGACCGCCGCGCCTCGCGCGCGGTTTGCGTGGGCGTTTGGATGGTCGCCGTGGCGATTTGGCCCGTCGCGATCGCCGCCTCCATGGCGGCGCGGCTTTGCGCCGTCTCGGTCGCTTGCGGCGCGGTCGGGGGCGTGACGATTTGCGCTGCGCCTTGGGACGCGGCCGCCTCGGGAAGAAGCGCCTCAGGTCGAAGCGCTTCGGGATCTGGCGCTGGATCCGCCGCCGAGGCCGATCCGCCGAAGAAATTGATCTCGGCCACGCCGGCGCCGATGCGCTCCAACTCGCCTTCCTGTCCGAGGCTGAGCAGTCTCACGCCGGCGGAGGCGGCGAATAAGATCAGCAGCACGCCAAGCGCCATGGTGCGGGTCTCCGGCAAACGGCCCCGCAGCGGGTCGGCGGCGGCGGCTGGCTTCGACCCGTTCGCCGCAGCGTCAACGGCGGCCCGGGCCGCCGTCGCCTTCGCTTCCGCCGCGGCCGCCGCTTGGTTTCTCCGCACCGCCGCATGGCGTTGGCGGATCGGCGCGGGAGAGGCGGCGAGGGGCCGCGCCTCTTGCGCTCCCAACGTTGAGCGCGCCGCCGCCTCGGCGCGGCTCGTCGGCGGCGTCGATTGATCCGCCGCGTCGCCATCGGGCGCGGTCATATCGGGCGCGGTCATGAAGGGATGCGTGCGGCCCGCGCTTCGGCTCGGCTCCGCGGCGTTCTGGGGAAGCCGGTCTGGCGTGTTCTCCGACATCAGCGACGATCTCCTCCAAAGACGCGGTGGAAGCGGTTGATGGGACGAGCGGGCTCAGCCGCGGCGCCGAGCTCCTCGGCGGACGCCGCCGCGCCTTCGTCGGTTTCGTCGTCGGAAGACTCCGTCTTCTCGCCCGGTTCAGGTTCACGAAGGCCGGCGTTCGCCACATCGTCGATGGTGCCCCCGGCGGCGGGCGAGACCGCGCCCCCCGGTTCCTGGGCGCTGAGCGGCGTGTAGGCGGAGAGGCGCTGCTCGACGCTCCGGGCTTCTTCCAACGCGGCGCTGAGGCGCAGCTGCTCGTCATCCACCGCTTCGCTCAGAGCCTCGCGGCGGCGCAGAATGTCAGCCAGCTCAGAGACCGTCGCGCGCCCTTCTGTGATCAGGCCTTCGAGCGCGGCGTTGGCGAGATGCGCCTCGCCCGCGGCCCGCTCGATGCTGTCTCGGTTGGATGCGCCCTGGGCGAGCAGCGTGTCGTAATCGTCCAAGCGCTCCAGGAGATCGGCCAGCTTCGTGGCGTCGGCGATCACCGCTTCATGGGCCGCCTCCCGCGCGCCCGTGGCGGCGTCGAAGGTCTCGGCCATCTCCTTGGCCGCCGTCACCCGCTCATAGAGCGCGCCCACGGCTGCTTGGCATTGGCGGTTGAGCTGCTCCATCACTTCGCGGCGACCTTCGGCGGCGCGGAGCACTTCCTCCACATCCTGGGCCCCGGCCACGGCCTCGCCCAATCGGCGCTGCAGCTCGGCGCAGAACGCCTCGATTTCCGCGCGTTCGGCCTGGAAACCGTCCAGTCGCTCTATGGAGCGGATCGCCGTCTCATTGGCTTGGCCCACGCGCTCTTCGGCTTGGGCCGCGTTTTCCAGGCTCGCCTCCAAGCTGGTCTGCACATCGGCCAGCGCCCCGCCCACCAGGTTGGTGGCTTGGGTGGCGGCGTCTTCCAGCGCGCTGGCGTTGTCGGCCGTTGAGGCCTCTGCGGCGCGGCGCGCCTCGTCCACGATGCGATCAACCGCGCCACCGAGCGTTTCCACCGCCGTGTCCAGGCTGCGTTGCGCGTGCTCGGTGAAGGCCTCAGAAGCGCCCTTGACCTCAGCGAAGGCGGCCTCGGCGTCGCGCGTGGCGGCGGCGCGCGCGGTTTCCACCGCGTCGCAGGCCTGCTCCCGCGCGGCGCTGATCTCGGCCTTGGTGGCCTCCGCGGCGGAGGCGGCGGCGCTGAGCGCGCCTTCGCACACCTCGGTCACGCGCTCCTCGATGCCGTCCAGCGCCTCATCGGCCTGGCGCGCCACACGGTCCGCGGCCGCTTCGATCTTCTCGCCGGTCTCCCGGGCGAGGCGCGTCACCTCTACCCGCGCATCCTCATGGATCCGCGCCAAGCCTTGACCGAGCGTCTCGATGTCGGCCTGCGCGGTTTCCACGGCGGCGGCGCAGCTTTGCTCCGCGCGGCGCGCCGCCGTTTGCGCGGCGACCTCAGCCCGCTGCGCCACATCGAGCCCGGCCTGGTCGGCCCGCTTTATCGCGGCGGCGGCGGTTTGTTCGACGCGCTCCGCCGCCCCCTCGGACACCTCGGCCATGGCTTGAAGCGTCTCGTTTCGGGTCGCGTCCATCGCGCCTGTCAGGATGGCGCTGGCCCGCTCGGCTTGCTCGACCGCGGCGGCGCTGTTGTCGATCGCGGCCTGCGTGAGGTCTTCGGCCACCGTGGTGGCGCGGGCCACATGGGCGTCCACAGAGCCCGTCACATTCGCCACGGCCTCCGCCACGGCGCTTTGCACCTCATCTTGCGCCGCAGCGCAGCCTTTCTGCGCCGCCTCAACGGCCACGCGCGCCGCGGCTTCGGTTTGGGCGATCACATCCTCGCGAGCGCTCTCCGCCTTCTCCAACGCTTCCGCGCCGGTCTTTTCGAGCGTTTGCTCCCAGCGGGCGCCGCTCGTGTCGACATTCTCCAGAGTGGCGTCGCGCAGTTGCTCCAGGCGCTCGCAATTCTCGACGGACATGCGCTCGACGACTTTCCGCGCGCCAACGCAGGTCTTCTCCACGCTCTCGATCACCGCGTCGCTGGTGCTGCGCAGGGCCGCCTCGGCTTCTTCCCGCGCGTCGACGATGCGGGTCTCGGTCTGCTTGGCGAGGGTCGCAAGCTGCTCGGCCGCGCCGACGCCGGCGGTGACCGCAGCCTCGACCGCCTTGCCGCAGAGCTTGGCGGTCTGCTCGCAGGCGCTGGCGTGGGCCGCCTGGATCCGCTCACAGGCTTCATAGGCGGTGGCGCGGGTCGCGTCGGCCACCTTGAGAGACACGCTCTCCGCGGTGGTCGCAGCGCGGGCGGAGGCTTCCTCGATCAGGTCGAGCGTGGCGCCGCGCAGGCCGTCCATGACGTCCCGGCCCTCGGCCAGCGCGCCCTGCAGCAATTGCCCCGCCTCGGCGCTCTTCTCCGAGACGACGCGCACGGCGTCCTCGCGGCAGGCGGCCACGGCCACTTCCGTGTGCTCCCGCGCGGCCTCAGCGGCGGTCTCGGCGCGTTCGGCGGCGGTCTCGACCGCGTGCACAGCTTCCCGCGCGGCGGCCTCGCTGCTCTGGATGGCCTCAGCCGCGGCGCTCTTCAGCGCGTGCTTCCCGTCCCGGCAGACGGTCTCCACCACCTCGAGCGTCTTCTCGCGGAGCGCGTCGACCTGCTCGAGGGTGCGGCCGCGGGTCTCGTCTGCGCGGGCCACGGCGGCGTCGGCATGGGCGGTGATCTCCGCCAGGCGCTCGGCGCTCAGCCCCTCGATGCTCTCACGCGCGGCGCGGGCGTCCCGCGCCACGGCGTCTTTGTCTTCCATGATCTCGCGGAGGCGCGCGTCGGCGGCCTTGATCTGCTCAAGCCGCTCCTCAAGGACGCCGGTTTGTTCGCGCGCGGCCACATTGGCGGCGTCGATTTTCTCAAGCGCCAGCTGCGCGCCCAGCACCTGCTCGCGGTTCTCCGTGAGCTCCGCCACCAAATCGCGCAGATCAACTTGTTCTTCGCGGGCCTCGCGATTGACCGCCTCCAGCGCTTGGCGGGCGGCGACCGCGTCCTCCACCTTGCCGTGGATCACGCGCGCTTCTTCGACCAAGGCGCGCAGGCGCTCTTGCTCCGCGTCCGCCTCAGAGCGCGCGGCGCGCAGGGTTTCGCGGGTCTCCGCCACGGTGGAGGCGAGCGCCTTCACCGCGGCGCCGAGGCCGGCGTCGGTATTCTTCAAAGCCCGCAAACGCCTGTCCAAGCTCCAGCAATAGAAGCAGGCGGCGAAGGCTGCGGAGATCAGTAGGCCATCGGCGATGAGGTCCATAACCGGCTCGCTCTCTCTTAAAAGACGACGAATTCAGTGACGAGGAGGTCTTTGACCGCCTTTGGATCCGCGGCGATCCGCACCCGGCGCAGCATCTGCGCGCGCAGGCGATCCAACCCCGCGGGCTCCGTCAGCTCGCGCTCGTTCATGGCGCGCAGCAGCGTGTTGAGCGCGTCGAGCATGCGCGGCTTCAGCTCCTCGACTTTTTTCATGTGCTCCTCGGACGTCTCCACAGAGAGCGTGAGGCGCAGTTGCCGCGGCGCGCCGCCATGGGTCAGCGTGACGGTGAGCGGATCGAAGGCCACGAACACGGGCGGCGCCGCTTTCTCCTTGGGAGCCGCTGTTTCGGCCTCGGGCTTCTCGGCGCCGTCCGCCGCTTGCGGGGCGGGCCCGATGGGCGCGAGGCCAGACATCACCGCATAGGCGGCCGCGCCGCCCAGGACGACGGCGGCGGCCAAGCCGATCACCAAGGGCCCGAGCAGGCCTTTTTTCTTCTTGGGCTCAGCCCCGCCGTCGGCGGTGTCGGCGGCGTTCTGCGCGTCTTCGGACATGGCCCGCTCCCTCGCTGCGCCGACGCCTGGGGCGCGGTCGCGTTTTCTGCTTCGAGAACGAGTTTTACGGCGCACTTGCAAACTCGGTGTTAACGGCAACCGGGCTAATCCAATTTTCGCTAACGATACTGAAGACGTTCTGAGGGTGTCGCCGGGTGTTATGCTTTCAGTCAGCTGTCTTAAGGGCGATTAATACTTGGCAACGATTGCCGCAGAAAATCGCGACAGGCCGCGTGGGGAGCTGTGAGTGATGTCAGCACTGTTAAAGACCTTTAACGCTCTTGATCTCAGGAAGAAGATCATCTTAGGCGTCGCGGTCGCAGCGACATTGGCGCTGATGTTGTTTGTGGCCCGCGGAGCGTCGCAGCCGAATATGGCGCTCCTTTATGGGGGCCTCGACGCGAAGGCGGCCGGTGAAGTGGTCGCCGCGGTCGAGCAGCTCGGGGTCGCGACCGAGATCCGCGGCGACGCGATCTTCGTGCCCATGAGCGAGCGAGATCGGGTGCGCCTGGCTCTGGCGAAGGACGGGCTGCCGGCCCCAGGGCAAGCGGGCTATGAGTTGCTGGAGAACCTCTCCGGGTTTGGCACCACCTCCGAGATGTTCGAAGCCGCCTATTGGCGCTCTAAAGAAGGAGAGCTGGCGCGGACCATCGCGGCTGTGCCCGGCGTGCGCCAAGCGCGGGTGCATATCGGCGCGGCCGCCCGCCGGCCTTTCTCGCGCAGCGCACAGAAGTCGCGCGCCTCCGTGACCGTCACCACGGTCAGCGGGCCGCTCTCCAAATCATCCGCCACTTCGATCCGCTTCTTGGTGTCCCTGGCGGTCGCCGATCTGGAGGCGACCCAGGTGGCCGTGATCGACGCGCGCCATGGCGTGGTGCTGCGGCCGGGCGAAGAGGGCGTCGCCAGCTTCGCCGATGAAAACGCCGAACGCCGCGCGGCGCGCCTCCGTGAAGAGCTCGAAGGGCTCCTGGCCGTGCGCGTCGGCGACGGCAATGTGCGCATCAGCGTCGCCGTTGAGACCACGACCGAAGCCAAGACCGTAACAGAGAAGATCATCGATCCCGAAAGCCGGGTGACGGTGATGTCTGAAACGGAGGAGTTGAGCGAAGATCTCGCCGGCGCCCGCAGCGTCGTCACCGTGGCCAGTAACCTCCCCGATGGCGACCAGGCCCAAGGCGGCGATGACCGCAGCCGCCGCAATGAAGCCAAGGAGACCATCACCTACAGCTATTCTGAGACGCAGCGGAGCCGCGTGATGGGCGCGGGCGCTGTGAAGCGGATCGGCGTGGCCGTGCTCGTCAATGAGGTGGTCGAGACCGCTGAGGATGGGACTGTGAGCACGCGGCCGCGCAGCCCGCAGGAGCTCGCCGCCATCGAGGATCTCGTGAAGTCCGCCGTGGCCTTCGACGCCGAGCGGGGCGACACGGTGACGGTGGAGAGCATGGCCTTCGCCGCGGAGCCCCAGCTCGGCACCGAGGCGGAGATCGGTCTGATCGAGCAGACCCTTGCGGCCCATATCATTGACATTATTCAGGTTCTGGTCCTCGCCGCCGTGGCTCTAGCGCTCGGCTTCTTCGTGGTGCGGCCGATCTTGGCCAGCGCCGCGCAGCAGCAGCAGCTGGAGGATGAGGCGGCGCTCGAGGCGCTTGAGAACGCCGACGCCGAAGCGGCCGCGGCGGCGCAGCTGGTGGCCGATGGGCGCGCCCCGAGCCTGGAGGCCGCCCGGACCATGGTGACCGATCCGAGCGCCTTGCCCGCGCCGGCCGAGGCTTTGGGCGCCGCGGCGCTCGCTCCGCTTGGCGGCGAGGAGGAGGAGATGACCGAAGAAGAGGCCGAAGACGCCGCCGTCGCCAGCATCGCCGAGCAACTCCGCGCCGCGGTTGGCGACCGCTCGGAGGAGAGCGTCGCCTTGCTCAAACGCTGGCTGCACATGCCCGCAGATCAAATTGACGGAGAACGCGCATGACCTCCTCCGCGCTCCACCTTTTGGAAGCCTTTGAGACCCCGCAAGGGACCGTGACCCGCAATCGACGGGATCCGTTCGCCGGCGCTTTTGAGCGGGGACAGGCGCAGGGGCTCGCCGAGGGCCTGCTGGTGGGCCGCGCCGAAGGCCTTGAGACAGGCCGCGCGGAGGGGCTCGAAACGGGCCGCGCCGAGGGTCGCGCCGCCGGTCGCGCCGAGGCGCTGCGGGAGACGGCGGCCGCCGCTCAAGCGGCGCAGACCGAGCTCGCCAACGCCATGGCGACGGCGCTTGGCGCCCGCGCCGAGGCCGAGCGCCACTTCGCCGCCGCCGCGGAGACAAGCCTGCGCGCCGCGCTGCGGGCGGTCGCCCCTCGGCTCGCCACACACCTCTTCGTCCAGGAGGCCGTGACCTCCGCCAAGGCGCTGTTTGAGCGCGCAGCGCTCGGCTCGGCCGAGTTGCGCGTCCCGCCTGAACAGATGGACGACGCGCGGAAATTGCTTCGGACGGACGCCGCCGCGGAGGGCTCCGGCGACGCCGCCGAAGAGGGGCCGGATCGCCGCATCGCGCTGCGAGAAGATCCCTCGCTCAGCGGGGCCGTCGCGCGCCTCCACTGGGGCGATGGCCTCGCTGAATTCAACGCAGACGCCGCTGCGGAGCGCGTCCTGGAGCTCTTCGACGACGCGCTGCGCGGCGCGGAGGGGAGCAAAGACATCATTGAGGGAGCGACGTCATGACCGACGAGACCGAAACTGAAATGGAAACCGCCGCGGATGCGGGCCCCAACATGGCCGGCGCGCAGGAAGCCGCGGCCGAGCCGGCGCTCGACGACGCCAGCGCTCCTGAGGCCGAGATCGTTGGCGAGGCGCCGATGTATGATCGCCGCGATGGCGGCTCAAACGCCCGGCATAAGCGCGCGATCTTCAGCGTGCCCGTGCAGGTGGTGGTCTCCGTGGGGCGGGCTTCGCCCTCCATTGGCGAACTTTTGAACATGCGCCGCGACGCTCTGATCCCGCTCGACACCAAGCTGGAAGACCCGGTCGACATCATGATCGGCAAGCGGGTGATCGCGCGGGGCGAACTTCAGGAGATCGGCGAGGGCGAAGGCCGCCTCGGCGTGCGTCTGACGGAGATCGTCGATCTGAGCGAACCTTTCTAAGCCGCTCGCCCCGGCGTCTCGGCTCGGCGGAGAAACCGCTCGGGCCCGCGTGTCGCCGGCTCACTCGCCCCCCCGCCGCCCGCTTCATCGGAGAACCGATCATGCGCCCGAGCTTCTCTTCCGCCGCTATCATCCGCGGCGCGCCTTGGTTGACGCCGCGCCGCGTCGCCCAAATTGGGCTTGGCGCGGCGGTGTTCGCCGCCGCGGCCCTCGCCAGCGCGACGCCGGTGGCCGCCCAGTCTTTCAGTTTGGATCTTGGTCCCACAGGGGGCGACGGGGCCGGCGAGGGCGGGGGCCTCAGCGTCCGACTGATCTCCTTGTTCGCCCTGATCACGGTGCTCAGCCTGGCGCCGGGCATCGCCATGATGATCACCTGCTTCCCGTTCATGGTGACGACCCTGTCGATTTTGCGCCAGGCCATCGGCCTACAGGCGGCGCCGCCCAACATGATGATGGTCAGCCTGGCGCTGTTCCTGACCTATTTTGTCATGGAGCCAGTGTTTTCAGATGCTTGGGCCGCCGGGATCCAACCGATGCTCGATGGCGCGCTCGATCCGGCCTCTGCGTTCACCCCCACCATCGAGCCCTTCCGCATCTTCATGGAGCAGCGGGTCGATCAGAGCGCGTTGGCGGATTTGATGAGCGTCGCGCCGGGGCGCGGGGAGACAGAGGATGGCCGCCCGCCCCTCAGCGTGCTCGCCCCGGCTTTCATGCTCTCGGAAATCCAGCGCGCCTTCGAAATCGGTTTCATGATCTTTCTGCCCTTCCTGATGATCGATCTGGTGATCGCCTCCGTGCTGATGGCCATGGGGATGATGATGGTGCCGCCCGTGGTCGTCTCGCTCCCTTTCAAACTCGCTTTCTTCGTGATGGCTGACGGGTGGACCCTGTTGGCCGGAGCCTTGGTGACAGGATACGCAACATGACGAGATCGCTGACCTCCCCCGGGCCGAAGGGACAGAGAGCGCTCAAGGCGAACGAGACCGGTGGGCATATGCCGCTCACCTATCCCGAGAAAGCCGCGATTGTAATATCGACGCTCGGGCCCAGCGCCGCCGAGCCGTTGCTGCGGACGATGAGTGAGGACGACGTACGCGCCTTCGCCCGCGCCTCCAGCAAGATCGAAGAAGTCCCCGCGCGCCTTGTCGAGGCGACGCTCTCGGAGTTCTTGCACGGGCTTGAGGACAAGCGGCTTTCGATGTCTTCGGACAAACTCAAGATGATTTTGGCCAGCGTCATGAGCGACGACGCCATCGAGCGGATCCTCGAGGATATGGACGAGACCGAGGGGCGCTCGATCTGGGAGAAGCTGTCCGCCTCCGATCCCATCGATCTCGGCAATTACCTGGCGCGCGAGCATCCGCAGACCGTGGCGGTGGTGCTCTCGAGACTCCGGCCTGAGACCTCGGCCAAACTGATGCAGCGGTTCGAGCCGGAGTTCGCGGAGGAGGTGATCATGCGCCTCTCCAACGTCTCGGCGTTGGGCGGCGCCGTGCTCGACGCGGTGAAGAGTTCCATTGAAGGGGACTTCCTGCGCGGCGCGCGCATGCGAAAGTCCAAGCGCAAGCCCGACGAGGTGATCGGCTCCATTTTCAACTTCCTCGCCGGCGAGAAGCGCGACGAGCTGATGGCGGGCCTGGAGGAGAAAGCACCCTCTCTGGCCGTCGCGGTGCAGCGCAAAATGTTCACCTTCAACGACATCCCCGCGCGTGTGGATCGCGCCAGCGTGTCGATGATCGTGCGCGAGGTGGAGAACGAGGTGCTTATCAAAGCGCTCTGCGCCGCCGCCAAGAACGCGCCCGAGAGCAAAGCCTACTTCCTCGAGAACATCTCCCGCCGCCTCGGCGAACAGCTGGTGGAGCAGATCGAGGCCGCCGGCGTTCCAAGCGCTCGCGATGGCGAAGAGGCGCAATTCGAGGTGGTGGGCGTCATCCGCAAAATGGCCGAGCGGGGGGCCATCGAGCTGTCGATGCCTGAAGAAGAAGAGATGCTCGACGATTGATCAGGCCGCCCTGAAGGGACGCAGACAGCGCGCCTGCACCAGATCTCAATAAAGCTCGCCGACCCTGCCTCCGGCGAAACGTTCAACGGATGACCGGACATGTGGCGAGCGATCTCGGGATCCCTGCGCAAGAAATTCGCGCTGGCGTTGTTGGCGACCGTTGTCGCTGTGTTCCCCATCAGCATGGTGCTTGTCGACCAAGCCGCGCGTTCCTCCATGCAGAGCAAGCTGGAACACGACCGCGGCGTGGAGATCGGCATCCACGCCGCAGCGCTCGCAAAGCCGCTCTACGACTTTGACTATGGCGGTCTCTCGCGCCTCGCCTCCATCATCGCCACAGCCGATCACATCGATAATGTCGTCGTCTTGAACGCCGAAGACGTCGTCGTCGCGGGCGCCGAACTCGTCGATGCGTCACGTTTTTTTACGGAGGCCACGATCGTCCACCGCGCGCCGGCCGGCCCCGAGGAAGTCGGCCTGCTGCGCGTTTGGTACAATGGCAACACGGCGAACCGCGCGATCAACGATCTCTACCTGCGCACCGCGCTCGTGCTCGTGGCCTCGATAATCGCCAGCATGGTGATGCTGATGTTTGGTCTGCGTCGCCTGCTGCTGGACCCGCTCCAAGCGATGATGCGCGCAATTGTCAGCTCGCAGAGCGGCGCGCGGATCGGCGTCGATTGGTCATCGGATGACGAGGTCGGCCAACTGGTCTCCCATTTCAATAAAATGCAGCAGAAACTTTCCCGAGAGGAACAGCTGCTCAAGGCCGCGCATGCGGATATCTCGGCGCTCTACAACCAGACGCCGGCCATGCTGTTCTCCATCGACGCGCAGGGCCAAATCGCCGATGTGAGCGACTACTGGCTGGCGGAGACGGGGTATCAGCGCGAAGAAGTGGTTGGCCGTCGCTTCGGGTCTTTCCTGGTTACCGACGAACTGAGCACGGAAGCGTTGAGCGATGGGCTCGACGAAGAGGAGAGCGGCGACCTGCCGGAGCAGCGCGCCCCCATCTCCGCCGATCGCTCGGACGGCGACGACGCCGCCTTTCATCGCTGGAATTGCCGCTTCCTCCGTAAGGATGGCGAGACGATCGACGTGTTCGTTTCCCAGACCCGTCGACCGCTCGGTCGCGACGGAGACAGCCGTAGTTTGCTGGTGATGGTCGATATCAGCGAACTGAAATCTGCTGAGGCGGAGCTGCTGCGGCGCGCCCGAACCGACAGCCTCACCGGCCTGCCGAACCGCCGGCATTTTCGAGAGAAGCTGCGGGTCGCGCTCGATCAAGCGGAGCGGGCGCGGCATCGGGTGTCTGTGTTTTTTATCGACCTGGACCGCTTCAAATGGGTCAATGACCACCTCGGCCATCACGCCGGCGACAAAGTGCTGAATGTGAGCGCCGCCCGGATCCTGGAGGTGCTGCCGGAAGGCGCGTTCTTCGCCCGCCTTGGCGGCGATGAATTCGCTGTGTTCGTCGCGGGCGGCGACGAAGCCCAGGCCGCGGCGATCTCGCGCGCGATTAATGACAATTTGAGCCAGCCCTGCTCCATCGCCGGGGCGGACGTCTCCATCTCCGCCAGCATCGGCGTCGCCGATTTCCCGAACGATGCGGCGTCTGTCGGCGGTTTGCTGCGCGCCGCCGACCTCGCCATGTACCGCACGAAGCGGGCGGGGCGGCGCGGGTTTAGCAGTTATGACGCGAGCATCGGCGACGAGGCTCGGCGGATTTTCGAGATCGAAGAGATGATGCGAAAGGGCGCGACGCATGAGCGCTTTCATCTCGATTTCCAACCCATCGTTCGGTTGAGCGACGAGCAGGTGATCGGCGCGGAAGGCCTGTTGCGCATGCGGGATTTGAACGGGGGGATCGTCTCGCCGGCGGATTTCATCCCCGTCGCCGAGGAGTGCGGTTTGATGCCGACCCTCGGGACGTTCGCCTTGCAATCGGGGGCCGAGGGGTTCGCCGGCCTCGCGCCCTACCGGTTGTCCATCAATCTCTCGCCGCTGCAGATCAGCGAAGATCTGCCGGAGATGGTCGCCGAGAGCTTAGAGCGAACCGGATTCCCGGGCGACCGGCTCGTCCTTGAAATTACCGAGAGCGTGTTTCTCCAAGAAGACGCCGGCCTCCTGTCGATTTTCGAGCGGGTCCGCCGGTTGGGATGCAAACTGGCGCTCGATGATTTCGGGACAGGCTATTCGTCGCTCAGCTATTTGAACGACTTTCCGGTCGATATTCTCAAGATAGACCGCCAATTCGTGCGCCGATTGGATTGCGACGGCGGGCAGAAGCCCGATTTAGATCTTCAGCGTCGCACCGCCGGCTTGCTGCAGGGCGTCGCGACCATTGCTGAAAAGCTTGAGTTCATCACCGTCGCCGAAGGCGTGGAGACAGAGGAGCAGCGCGATCGTCTGCGAGACATGGGCTTTGAATGCGGCCAGGGCTTTTTGTGGTCAAAACCCGTTCATTTGGACCTTTTCATAGAGAAATTCGCCTCTGCCCGCATGCGCTCCGAGCATGTGCGGCGCGCCGCGACCGGTGTCTGATGTTGGATGCGCGCCGAGAAAGCGCGTCGCTCACCGGCATTTGCTTCGCAAAAGTAGTAAAAACATACAGATTTTCACTGCGATGACGTCATATCTGAGAATAAGTTGGCGACAAGCCAGTGAATTGTTGGTTCGCGGGCTTACGCCGCCCGCCTCCAAGTCAGGATTCTGATTTTTATGTCGGTTAGAAAACGGCTTTTCGGCCGCATCGCAGTTTCGGGATTTATAGCTTTTTCTGGTGTCGTTTGGGGCGGCGGAAGCGCGGTGGCGCAACTTTCGCCGCCACCACAAATTTCCCCGTTCGACCCTGCCGAGAAAGCGCGGCGCGGGTCGCCCAGTGGCGCGCCAGTGTTGTTCATGACCGAGCAGCGACGGCCCAATAACTTCCGCGGGCCCGGCCCTGGCGAGGTGATCGGGCCGCATACCGACTTGCTTCGAGAAATGTTGGCGATGCTCGACTGGGATGTGGAGATCCGGCTCGCCCAATGGAGCCGCTCTTACAACCTCGCCCTGTCCCGGCCGAGGACCTGCGTCTTCTCGACGTTGCGCACCGAGGATCGTGAGATCCTGTTCAAGTGGGTTGGGCCGATCGGGTCGACCACGCTGGCGCTGATCGCCAAGCGAGACGGGGATGTGCCGGAGATCGACGATCTTGAGGCGGCGCGACCCTATGTGATCGGCGTATACACCGCGGACGCGCGGGAGATCATGCTGCGCAATCGCGGCGGCTATCGGCTTGATGTCGCGACCGACGATTTGCTCAATGCATTAAAGCTGGACGCCGGACGCATCGATCTTTGGTTCACCGATCTTGAGACTTTGGCTCAGGTGGAGCCGGCGCTGCGCGCCAAATTGGAGGTCGCGCTGCGGTTGACCGGCGAAGCGCTTTACCTCGCCTGCAACACGCGGGTCTCAGATATGGCCATCGATCAGATGAACGCCGCGCTCGACACTCTGAAGGCGGCGGGCGCGGATCGGCGGATTTGGGCGAGCTACGCGGCCACCGGCGATATCGACGGACGTTAGCGGGGCACAAGCGGGCCCCGCGCCGCCGGGCGCGTTACTGCATAACGAACTCAGCGTGGAGCGCGCCCGCGGCTTTGATCGATTTCAGGATATCGATCATGCCCCGCGGGCCCACCCCAAGCGCGTTCAACCCTTCAACCAGGTCGGCCAAGGTCGCGTTGGCGGGAACAACGGCCATGCGCGCCTCGGCGCCTTGGTCGAGCACCACATCCGTCCGCGGCACCACCAGGGTCTCACCCGTCTCGGAGAACGGGCTCGGCTGCACGACGACGGGTCGCTCGTTCACTTGGATGGTGAGATTGCCTTGGCTCACCGCCACGGGGCTGATCCGCACATCCGCGCCCAAGACGATGGTGCCGGAGCGTTGATCGACGACCACCCGGGCCTTTTGCGCCGGCGCGACGGAGACGTTCTCAATGCGGCTCAGCACATGCGCCGGCGAGTTGGCGCCGCGGAGCGAGACGGCGACCGTGCCGCTGTCCAGCATGCGCGCGGTTCCGCCGCCCAGCACGCCGTTGACCGCCTTCTCAATGCGGGCGGCGGTGGTGAAATCCGGGTCGCGGAGCGCCAGGCGGATCTCGTCGAGCTCTGTGAAGTCGAAAGGGATCTCCCGCTCGATGCGCGCGCCCCCCGGCAGGCTGCCGGATGTGGGCACGCCGGTGGTGATCTCGGCCGCGTCGCCCTCGGCGAGCGCGCCGCCCGCCAGCACCGCGCCCTGGGCCACGGCGTAGATCTCGCCATTGGCGGCGTTGAGCGGCGTCATGATCAACGTGCCGCCGAGCAAGCTGTCGGCGTCGCCAATGGCGGACACCGTCACATCCACGCGGCTGCCCTCCCGCGCGAAGGGCGGCATCTCCGCCGTGACGATCACCGCCGCCACGTTGCGGGGGCGAAACGCTTCGCCCTGCACATTGACGCCGAGCCGCTCCAGCAGGCTCACCAACGCCTCTTCCGTGAAAGGCGCGTTGCGGAGGCTGTCTCCGCTGCCGTCGAGGCCGACCACGAGGCCGTAGCCCACCAGGTCGTTGCCGCGGACGCCTTCGAACTCCACCAGATCTTTGATCCGAGCGGATGTCCGCGCGTCGGCGGCGGCGGGCGTCAGGAGCGCCGGCGCGGCCAGACCAAAGCAGAGCGCCGCCGCCAACAAACGGCGCGGGGCGAGGCGCGCGCTAAGGCGCTGGAGCAAGGATGACGGGTTTCTCCCGACTGCGTTCATGGTCAGGCCCCTAGATGAAGTTCACCAGCGAGAGCTGCTGGATCCGAGCGGTGGTCAGGAACGCCGCCTGCAGTTGCGTCTCCAGCTCTGTGGTCCGGCTCGCCGCTTCGAACGCGTCGACGCCGATCAAGCCGAGCATTTGCTCCTCAAGCACCAGTCGCGTCGCATTGTGCCGCGCCTCAAGCAGCGCCGCCTCCGCTTCCTTGGCGCCAAGCGTGGTTTGCTCGTCGATGAGCGCCGATACGCTGCCATTGAGCCGCTGCGCGGCGTCCACGAGCATGTCTTCCTTCACCGACGGCGACAGCGAGCTTTCCCCGACGAGGACCACCACGGCGAGGTTGCGGATCGTGTCGCGGATCGCGGG
>JBCCTM010000031.1:0-16800 GCA_039198535.1 Pseudomonadota bacterium | reverse complement strand
CGAGGAGCCGCAGTACCTCACGAAGCTCGCCCCCTCGCTACGCGACGTTGGCGTGCTGATCGAACCGCTCACCATCGCTAGAGCCCCCTTTGGCGCTCAAGAAGAAAGGATCGGACGGCCGGATCTTCGGTGAGGCCGATGGCCAACTCATAGGCGCGGACGGCTTCGGCGCGGACGGCTTCGCGGCTCCCCAGCCGCCGCGCCACCTCCGCACGCGTCGCCCAGTAGGGCTGATAGCGCTCCAGCTGCGGGTCACGCCGTAGATCCAGGAAACGCATCGCCGCCGCCGCGCCGCGGTCCTTCGCAATCGCCGCCGCCGCGCCGGTGATCACGCCCGCGCTTGGCGCGATGTTCAGCAGAGCTTCGTATCGCAGCGTAATGGCCCGCCAGGGCGGCTCGCGGGGGGCGTCCGCGAGCCGTCGCGCCGCGTGCAAGGATTGGATCGCCGCCTCGAGCTGAAAACGCCCCGCGCCCGGTAGCGTATTGGCGCGCGCCAGGCTTGCGTCCGCCTCGTCCATCAGCTCGGCGCTCCACTGCGTCGGGTTTTGCGCTTCCAGCGGGATATACCGCCCGGCGGCGTCGCGCTGCGCGTCTCGACGCGCATGGGCGTATAGCATCAAGGCGAGCAGCCCCTGCGCCTCGGCGCTCTCAGGCTGCTGCTCCACAATCAGGCGGCCGAGATGGAGCGCTTCTTCCGCCAGTGCTCGGCCGCGGGGACGGGGCGGCTCTGTCTCTTGACCTGTCCGGCCATGATGTGCGGGCGCACGGTCATTCCAAGCGAGGCCGAATGCGGTGTAGACGGCCTCCAACACCGCGCCAAGCCGCTCAGGGGGAGCGATCGCCGCCATCTCAAACAGCGCGCCACTCTCCCGCAGGGCTCGCTTCGCCCGCACGAGGCGCTGCGCCATGGCCGAGGGAGACACCAAATGGGCGGAGGCGAGATCCGCGGCTTCAAAGCCCAGCACCGTCTGCGCCATCAGCGGCGCGTGCAGGGCGGCCGGAGCCGCCGGATGCGCCAACGCCGCCATCAGAGCGAGCCGGTAATCGGGGGCGGCGGCGACGCCGGCCGCCGTCTCCGCGGCCCGCTCGTGCTCGATCAGCGCCAGCGCGGGCTCCAGCCGGGCGGCGGTGGCGGCGCGACGCTTCTCGCTCAACAGCTTGCGCCGCGCGACGGCGGCGAGCCACGCCTCCGGCCGATCCGGCGGGCCCCGATCCGGCCAAGTTCGGAGCGCTTCGGTGAAAGCGTCGCTCAGCGCGTCTTCGGCCAGCGTCACATCGCCGAACTGGGCCGTGAGCCACGCGACGAGGCGGCCATAGGACCGCCGCGCCACGCGTTCGGCGAGGGCCCGCGCGTTCTCACGCGGGGCCGGATCGCGCGCCGCCCCTGTCAATCAGACGGCTCCTGCGGCGGGAGCAGCGGTCGGACTTCGACGCCGCCCGTCGAGGCGCAAGGGGCCCGCGCCGCCAACTCCAGCGCCGCGTCGAGATCGGCCACATCCACCACGAAGTAGCCGCCAAGCTGCTCTTTGCTGTCGGCGAAGGGGCCGTCTTGCACATGGCGTTTGTCATCGGCGAGTCGGATGGTGGCGGCGGTCGAGGGCGGCTGCAGACCGGCGGCGTCATGCAGCACGCCCAATTCTTCAATGGCTTTCGAATACGCCATCCACGCCGCCCAATAGGCGGGCGCTTGGGTCGGATCGTCCCGTTTGGCGAAGTCGTCCATCGTCTCGATCATCGTCATCATGAACTTCATGTGTCTCGTCTCCGTTTCTCCCGCGGTGCTGGAGACGCCATCGGCTCTGCGGTGGCGCCAGGCGGGCGGGTGGGCCGCGCTGCATGTCTCCGGGCCTTAGACGCGCGGCGCGGCGCTCAATCGACATTGGCTCAAAATTTTTTACGCCGCGACCCACGCTGCGCCCAATGCCGCGGCTCTCGCGGCGGCCCTCGCTGCGACCCTGCCGCGACCCTTGCCGCGACCCTTGGGGAACGCCCCGCCGCGGAGAGGGGTCGGCGCGCGGCGCGGCGGTGGGGCGGGCCGCGCTGGCCTGCTATCGCTTCTGGCGGAAGTGCGAATCAGGGGGGTGGAGATGCGATTTATTCTAGTTTTGGTTCTGGCGGCCGCGTGCCTCGCCGGCGGCTTCCACCTTTCGCAAACCGACGCCTCTATCGCGCTCGGCTTCTATCGTCCCAGAGCGTCCGCCGTCAGCCTGATCGCGCTCTTGACCATCGGCCTGCTGGCGGCGCGGTCCGGTCAACGGGGGTGGATCGCCGCGGCCATCGGCTTCGCCGCCGTGTTGATCTCCGCCGCCTTGACGCCGAGCGGGCTCAACCTGCCCGCCCAGGGGCTTCTCGTGTCAGGCACCCTGCTGGCGCTCGGGGTCTTGGCCGCCTGGCGCGGCGCTCCCGGCGTCGCGGCGTCGAGCCTAGCGTTGGCGCTCGCGGGCGCGGCCCATGGCCATGCGCTGGCCGAGGGCTTGGGCGGGGTCGCAAATGCGCCGCGCGTGCTTGGCGGTTTCGCGCTTGGGGTGGGTGGCGCCGTTCTTTCTGGGATGGCGCTGGCTTGGATCGCGGACCGGCTTAGTGAGGGGCTGAGTTCGAAGCTCGGCGCCGGCGCGGCTGGGATCGGCCTTTATCTCTTGCTGGGAAATTTGGGCTTGCTCTGAGCGCCGGGCGAGGGCGAGGACCAGCGCGGGGGCGAGGTCAGAGCGGGGGCGCGCCGCATGGCGCCATTCGCCGCAGCTCCCGCTCCCGACGCCGCTTGGGCGCTGGGCGTCCTGTCGCGTAGTCTGACGGTCGTCGGCGGCTCGCCCGCCCTCGCCCTGAAACGAGGGGACGCGCAGGATGACACAAACGCCTCGATCAGCCGGCGCAGAGCGGCGCCCCATGGCCTGGCGCCGACGCCTCGCCGCGCTCGCGCTTTTCGCGGGGTCCGCTTTGGGCCTGGCGCAGGGGGCCTGGGCGGGTCCAGATCGCGCGCCGGGCCAGGTGGCCGATCCGCGGATCTACCTGCCGCCCGCGCTGCAGCGGGGGACGCCGGGCTGCGCTAACCCCGTCGAGATCGCGGCGTTCGCCGAGAACTGGCTGGCGCGTCGGCCGTCCCGGGCGCTGGGGGCGGGATCGTCGCTTGACGCGGCGCACTGCACGCAGCGCCGCCTGGTGAACCGGCTTCGTCTGACGTTGGGAGAACCGATCGGCCATCTGGTGGGCCTCACCAACGCCAAGACCCAAGCGTTGTTTGAGACGGATCGCCCGGTTCGCGGCGTGGCGCTTGAGGGCATGCTGCTCGACAATGGCGCGACCTTGCCCGAACGCTTCGGCTATTGGCCGTTCATCGAAGCCGATCTCCTGGTGATCGTTGGCAGCGACCAGATCAATGACGCCCGCTCGCCCAGGGACGTGCTCGACCATGTCGCGGCGGTGCGGCCCTTCATCGGCCTGGTCGACATCGGCGTGCGCCAGAGTGAGCCGGTGAATGTGGTGACGCTCACCGCGCAGAACACCGGCGCGCGCTTCGGCGTGTTGGGCGCGGCGATCCCCGCGGAGCAAACCACGCCGCGGATGTTGGCGGCGCTCGAGGTCACCCTCGCCGATGCCGAGGGCGCGCGAATTTCCGGCGGGTCGGGGCGCGACTTCATCGGCGGCAACCCGCTCAACAGCGTTCTTTGGTTGCTGCAGGAGGGCGTTCGGCTGCGCCGGGGCGACATGGTCAATCTCGGCTCTTTCGGCTTGCTCACCCCGGCGGCGGACGCCAAGGGAGAGGCGGTTGCGACCTTTCAGGGGCTGCCCGGCGCGCCACAAGTGCGCGTGCGGTTGCGGTGATCGGAGCCGTCGCTGCCGCTTGGCGTAGGGGGGAGGCCGGCCGATGCTGACGGCTCTATTGCTCCTAATTGTGGGTTTCCTGGCCGGGGCTTTGTGGCTGGCCCGGTCGGCGCGGCTGGCGGGCGAGGCGGCGGAGGCGGCTTGCCCTCCGATCGGGCGCTTCACGGAGGTCTCGACCGCACGCGGGCCGATGCGCCTCCACTATTTAGAGAAGGGCCCGACGGAGGCCGCCGCCGAAGCCGTCGCGTCGGGACCGCCCATCCTGATGATCCATGGGCTGTCGGGCTCCCTCCGCCACTTCAGCGCGACCGTACTCGACGACCTCGCCCGGGAGCGCCGCGTGCTGGCTGTGGACCGCCCCGGCATGGGCTATAGTGACCGCTTGCCCGGCGGGCCGGCCGACCTCGACGCGCAGGCCGATGCGATCGCCGGGCTGCTCGACGCTTTGGCGGTGGATCCGCCCCTGGTGATCGGCCATTCGCTCGGCGGGTCGGTGGCGCTGGCGTTAGCGCTCCGGCGGCCGGTCGCGGGGCTGCTGCTGCTGGCTCCGGCGACGCACCCGTTCAAGGCTAAACCGCCGACGCCCGACGCGACCATCGACAGCCCAGCCATCCGGCGCCTGATCGCCCGAACCGTGGGGCCGATGACCGTGGAGAAGGCGCGGCCGCAGAATTTGAGCATCGCGTTTGGTCCGCAGCAGCCGCCCGCTGAGTTCAGCCTCGCCGCCGGTGGCGCGTTGATGATGCGCCCTTCCCAGATTGAGACGACGCTTGAGGACGTCTCCATGCTGCAGGCGAGCCTCGCCGCCATGGCGCCCCGTTATGGCGAGGTCACAGCGCCCATTGTCATCCTGTTTGGAGACCGGGACGGCGTGCTGGAGGCGGGGGATCACACCGCCCCGCTCGCCGCCAAAGCTCCGCAGGCAGAGATTCGTATTTTGAACGGCTTAGGGCATATGCTGCCCTTCGCGGCGGCGGACGAGGTCGTCGACGCGGCGCGGCGCATGGGGGCGCTGACCAGCGGCTCTTAAGGTCGGGAGGGACGAGAGGGTGGGGGCGAAAGGAAGGGGTCGAAGGGCGGTGGTCCGTCTGCTGTGCGGCGGCGCGGTGGCGCTCGGCCTTGCGGGCTGCGTGTCGCCAGACCGCGCTAGCGTCATCGAGCCCGCCGTTGGATCCGCCGCGGCGAGCATGATCGAGATTGCGCCGACAGAGGAGGGCGCTTCCCGGGACGGGGCGGCGGCGGCCTCTCTCGCTTTCGCGGATGGTGCGCGCGCCCCCATGGAGCCCGATGGCGTTTTGGACCTCGCCAGCGCGGTGCCCCGCCAGACGCGCGCGCGGCAGGCCGCCCGGCGCGCGCAGACCTCAGGCGCGCCCGAGCTGCGCGACCGCGCCGTCTGGGCCGCATGCCGCCCCCAGGCCATCGCCGAGCGCTGCATGCAGTTTGACCCGAGCGGCGATGGCGTCGGCCTCGACGTGGCGCGGTCTTTCTTAAGCTGGCGGCGGCGTAACGACGCACGGCTCGCGCAGCTTTATGCGCTGATCGACACGGAGGGCGGCTTGCGCCCAGGCGATGTGGACCGCAGCTTCGCCGTCCGCGCCCGAAGCGGCCCGCCGCAGACCCGCGCCGACGTCGCGCACCAGAACATCATGACCCGCTTCTGCGAGAATGCGACGCTGTACTTCAAGGACGATCCGGAGACGAATCTGTCTTTTCCGTCCGTCGCTTCCGTGCTGCGGCAGATGGCGGCGGAGGCGGCGTTGGACGGGTCGGCGGCGGGCGGCGCGGCGCGGGCGGCGTGCGAGGTCCCATTACAGGCGGCGCGGCGCGTGATCGAAGAAGCGCGTCGGCGGAACCCGGGTTGACCTTCGGCCGCCGCCCCTGGCGCCTCGACTTTGTCTTGAAAGCTTCTCCGCGGCGCCGCAGACGCGAAGGGTGATGCTGCGACGCATCGCGTTCCGTGGGCGTATGCGGCTCGGAAGGCCGGGTTTCGGCGAAGCGAGATTTTGCAAGAATTGGAAGGGGCGTATCCGATGGGATTATTCGACAGATTGCGCGGCGGCGGCGGTAAAGGCGGCGAGATGCCGGTGCTGGACGATCCGGTGGCCCGCGCCGTGTTGACGCCGGCGATCTCCACCATGGTGGGCGATGGCGAAATCAATGACGCGGAGACCGCGCAAATTAACAATCTGATCGCCTTCAGCCCGATCTTCCAGGAACATGGCCCGGCGGCGATCTCCGCGTTCATTCAGACCATCCTGGCCGCGATCCAAAAGAACGGCCATGAAGCCACCATCAAAGAGGCGGCGGGCGAACTCACCATGCCGCTGCGCGAGACGGCGATGTGTTTCGCGCTGCGCATGGCGCTGGCGGACGGTAAAATCGAAGACGGCGAAAAGGCCTCGCTGTCTCAGACCGGTCACTACATGGAGATCCCGCCTGAGACTTTCGGGAAGATGTTGGAGATCTTGGCGATGCTGCAGCGGCCGCGGGACATCCAACAGGTCATGTAGGCGGCCGGCCCGACGTTAGAGCGCGGCGCGGCGCATCACGAAGGGGCGGGGATCGCTTCGGGCGGGGTCGACGGCGCCGTCCCGCAGCGCATCCGCGCGGAACAGCGGCCCGTTTGGGCTGGCGCCGAGCGCCGTCAGCCGATGACAGATCGGCGCGCCCGCATGGGCGGCGTAATGGGCTTCCAAAAGCGCCTCCAAGCTTAGCGCCGCCGGTATCTCCGCCGCGCCGCCTTGTTTCACAGGCGGACGCGGAGGGCGCGCGTCGCCGATCACCAACACCGAGAGGCCGGCCGTATGGTGACACAGCGCGTCGTCTTCGATGCTGTATGCGGCGTTGACCTCAACCCGGCCGCCCGTGGCCGCGGGCGCCTCCCTGGTGAACAGCGCCGCCGACGGCCGATAGGCCACCGTCTCAGCGCAAGCGGTGGGCGCGATATCGCCCGAGGCCGTCGGCAGAACACATTTCACAGGGCGCTCGGCCAAGAGCTGGCGCAGCGCTCTTCCCGAGAGATACGAAGGGGCCGCGCCCCCGCCGGCGTCTCCCGCGTCAGACGCGATGGTCGCCGTCGCAATCGCGCTTGCGACGATCTCATCCGTCGCGACGGTCCCGCCCGACACGGCGGCGGCGTCTTCCGCGCCTGCGCGCGCCGATGCGAGCGCGTCGGCGGTCCTGGCTCCGCCATCGTCGCCCCATCCGCCGATCCAGAGCGGTGTGGAGAAGATGGCGCAGGCCGCGAACGCCGCCGCGAGCGATGGCGTCGCCTTGGCCGCCGCGGACCCAACGGCGCGCGACGCGGCCGTTCCGTCATCCTCGCGCGACGCGACGTCGGCGAGGGGCGCGTCACGCCAGGACGCCGGCGCAGGAATATCGACGAGAAACGCGGTTTGGCGGCCGGTCTCCCCAGGTAAGGCGCCCGTCGCTCGACCCACGCTCGCTTGCTGGCGTCGCGCGTTGCGATCGGGAAGCGGCGTATTTTGAACGGGCGGGCGGGCCCACGCCGCGGATACGCCCTTGGGATGCGAGGGGGTGTCGGCGCGCTGCGCGTTCAGGCGCGCGCGTAAAGCGCCGATACGTCGCGCAAGCGGATCGCTCGCCACGCCATCATCTGCGTCGGCGCGCTCACAAGGGATCGACGGGGGGCGCTGCATCGGATGCCTCCAAGCGTTGGCGCAAGAACGGGAAGGGGCGAGGCGCTGAGCCTGTGGCGACGCTATCCTGACCCCTCCCGAACACTTGCGCAGCGCTTCTTGTCACAAGGTTAAGATCCCTGTTCTCGCAGGCCGGCGATCCACGTATTTAGTCCCTGCGGCGCTGGGCGTATTGTCGAGCCCCAAAATCGAGACACCTACGGCGGCGGAGCCTTGGCGGCGCGGCGGCGCGCCGACCTGAGGCAAGAATGACGTGGGCCCTCGGCGGCCTTCCAGAGAGGACCAAAGCACAGTGCGACTGAACTTTTTATACGGCACCGAGAGCAGCACGGCGGAGCTGCTCTGCGACGATTTGCAGGCCGCGGTGGAAGAGGGCAATGAGACGTCCATCGCCAATATGGAGGACGTGGACGCGTCCACCCTGGAAGCAGAGCCGCTCTACATCTTGGTCTCGTCGACCTATGGCAATGGCGAGGTGCCCGCGAGCGCGGAGGAGTTCTACAAGACGCTGACGGAACAGAAGCCGGATCTAAGCCATGTCCGCTTCGCGATCTTTGGCCTTGGCGACACCAGCTTCGATGAGACTTTCAACCACGGCTCAGAGAAGATCATGAACGCCATGGTCGCCTGCGGCGCCAAGATGATCGGCGAGCGCGGGGTGTTTGACGCGTCATCGGGCGACATGCCCGAAGATGTGGGCGTGCCTTGGCTCGAAGGTATCGTTAAATTAGAGGGCGCGGCGGCGTAGCAAGCGTCGCGCGCCGCGCCATCTTCCGGTCAACAGCGCTCAGTCTGGACCCGGCGAGAAGCGCACGAAATTCGGGCCCTCCAGTCGGGAAATATAGAGCGCGTCTTCCGTGCGAAGGGCTCCGGCGGTCGTGGCGATCTGGCCCGTCGGGTCTTGGAAACTGTGGCGCACCCGCCCTTCGGCGTCGAAACTCATCACGGCTCCATGGAGCAGCGGCTTCGGCCGCAGCGCCCGGGGCAGTCGCACCGCCACCTTGCGGAGGAAGGGCTGCTCCGAGAGGGCGTCGATCCCGGGCAGGCGCGGGCTCGTCAAGCCGACCCAATACAGCCCGTCGGGCCCGAGCTCCACATTATCTGGGAAACCGGGCATCGCATCGGCGATCACCGTCACCTCGCCGCGCCTCGGTCCCTCAGTCTCGATGGCCAGCAGCCGGTAGAGGCCGGTTTCCGCGACGATGATTTCCGAGCCGCCCGTGGCGGAGCGCGTCACGCCGTTTGGGAAGGAGAAGCCGGTCGCCAACACCTCCGTCTCGCTTGTGTCCAGATCATGGACGAGCACGCGACCCGTCTTGCCATGCTCCATCAGCTCGAGAATTGAGCTGTCCAAGGTGCCGCCGGCGCTGGTTGCGCCGAATTTGGTGGAGGCGTCGCTGAAGTAGACTTTGCGGCCGATCACCTCGAGGTCGTCGGCGTAGAGGATCGGCAGGCCGCCCGCCTCGGTGGCCAACACTTGCAACGCGCCGGTGTCGACATCGAGCGATAAGAGCCCGAGATAGGCGTCGGCGATGTAGAGCAGGCCGTCATCGCCGAAATCGACGCCGAGGGGTCGTCCCTCCGTGCGGGCGATGGCGGTGATCTCTTTGCTGGCGGGATCGAACTTGAGGATCGAGCCGTCATGGACGGCGGTGTAGATCGCCCCGTCGGGGCCCTCGGCGAAATCCTCCGGGCCGTCAAAGCCGCCAAGGTCGATGATCTCGCCGTCGAGAATGTCATGGGTCGCGGCGTACGCCCCGCTCTCCAGCCCCGGATCTTCTGGGGACGTCCAGGCCACCGGGTCGATCGGCACGGGCCAAAACGCCAAATAGCCGGCGGCGAGAATGACGATCAGAATGATCGTCCGAAAAATAGACATTGAAACTCCCCCGAAACGCGTTGCGCCGCCTCCGCCCGTCCGGGCGGGGGGCGACATCCTCCCTTCTGCGCCGCTCGCTGTTGAGCTTTGACGCAGTGTTCTAATTGGCAGGGCACTTATGCATGGAGGGCCTGGTATGGAGAAGCTCGAAGACGTCAATGTCATGGGAGAGGCGCTCGCCGAGTGTGGACGAGATCCGCTGACCGGTTTCTACCGCGATGGCTGCTGCTCCACGGGGCCGCAGGACGCCGGCTCGCATACGGTGTGCGCGGAGGTGACCGCCGCGTTCCTCGCCTTCTCAAAAAGCCGTGGCAATGATCTGAGCACGCCGCGCCCCGAGTTTGGCTTTCCTGGGCTGAAGCCGGGGGACAGCTGGTGCCTCTGCGCGTCGCGGTGGGAGGAGGCTCGGGCCGCCGGCGCCGCGCCGAAGGTGCGCTTGGCCGCCACCCACCGCGCCGCGCTCCGCCATGTGCGCCTCGAGGATCTCAAGGCCCACGCGCTCGACATGAATTGAGCGCGGCCGTCTAGAAAGTCCGGTTGAAGCCCGCGGCGGCGAAGTTGGCGGTTTGGGACATCAGCGTCAGGATCGGCGCGGTTCCGAATTGGGCGCCGGTGGTCGACGTCGCCAGGAAGCGTTGCAGCGCTTCCTCCACATTGGCGCTGTCGAGGAAGACGCTCGGATCCGATCCGCCAAACACGCTTTGCGCCCGGCTGCGATACACTTGCTCTTGCGCGTTGATGTCGAGCTGCGCGAATTGCGGCGGCAGGCTGAACACCCGGTCCATCACCGTGCGCAGCGGTTCGCTGGCGAGCACGTTGAAGAAGCCGACCTCCGCCACCGTCTCCGACGTGGCGATCTCGGCGATCTCCCGGCGGAAATTGAGCGCCAAACGCAAATCCTGATCGGTCTGCCCGACCCCCACTTCAAAAAGCTGGGTGTGATAGTCCGACAGCACCTGATCGGCGAAGCCTTCGAGCTGCACATTGCTGCGCGGCCCCCCGTCGAAGAACGACGCCATATCCTTAAAGCGCTGATCGCCGAAAGCGTTCACGAAGCTCGACGGCTCATCGAGGTCGCTCGTCAGCACGTTGAGGATGAAATTCGCGCCAAACGCGTCTTTCTCGATGCCGAACGCCGACATCACGATGTCGCCGAGGCGCGGATCGATGACGATGTCGATGCTGAGATCGACCAGATCGAAATTGCGGCGGAAATAGTCGATGTCTTCCTGCGGCGTGCCGATCTCGTTGAGCTTTTGGTCAAGGCCGTAGCGCCAGATGTCCTTGATCACGGGCGAGTTGGCGTTGGGCGGCTGGAATGACAGCGCCAGATCGCGCCAGGCCGGGTTCTCGAAATCCTGGATCGTGGCCAGGATATCATCGGGGTTCTGCTCCAGGATTTGTACAAGCTCAGCGTCGGTGGGTCGTGTCTCATCCTGCAGACCGAAGGCGGTGAGCGCCACCTCCATCAGCCGCGCATCGGACACCAGCTCCGCCGCGGTCTCGATCTCAGCGATCTGTTCGCGGAAATAGGCGAGTTCCGCATCCGGCGCGCTCGGGCGCGTGCTGGTCGGCTGCGGGGTGAAGGGCAGGGTCTCCAGGTCCCGGTCGGCGATGGCCCGCTCGATGGCGTTGCTGGCGGCGCTGACGAACACCTTCGCGCCTGAGTTGTCAAAGCTCGCCTGGAACGCCTGGGCGAGGCGAACATAGGCCTCCCCCTTCGCCACCGCGCCGCTCAGGTCGCCCGCGGCGGCGTCGAGCAGCAGTTGGCGCGTCTCCGCCGTCGTGGTGTCGGCGTCGCCGCCCACGCCAAAGGCCACGCGCGCGACGTCGATCACCACGTCATTCGCCAGCGCCTCCGCCGGCGTCGTCGCGCTTTGCAGCGCCAGATTGAACGTGTTGAACTCGGCGTCCGAGATGCGGTTCGGGTCAGCGTCCGCCGCCGTTTGCGTCGACAAAGGCGGGGCGTCCAAGCGGGCGAGGCCGCGATTGACCTCCATCTCGAACAGGGAGGGCTGCTCCACGCTGGCGCCGTCGGCCAAGCCGCTGAAGGCGCGGGTGAAGCTGACCCAAGATGCGGGGCTCAGGCTGCGCGCATAAGGCCCCTCTGGGCCCTCTGTCAGCAGCACCCGAAAGTGATTGTCGTTGTAGAAGCCGCGCTCCAGCCCGAACGCCTCCAGCGCGACGTCCAGGGTGGTCGGGTCGGCGAGTAAATCGTCGATGCTGGAGATCCCGTCGATATTGGCGCGGAAAGTCGCCAAGCGGCTCGCCTCGATGTCATTTAGGGTGGGGTCGGGCGTTCCATCGGGGAGAAACCGCACTTCGACCGCGGCTTGAAATCCAGAGACTTCCTGGCCTGCACCCGGGTCGCCGTAGCCGAAATCTCGGGTGAATTCGAGCCAGCGCGGATCGTTCAGTCGGTTCGCGAATGAACTTGAGTTGGACGTCCCACCATCGAGCACTTGCTTGATGAACGCCGTGTTGCCGATCTCGCTCTCAAGGCCATAGGCGGTGAGCGCGACCTCCAACAGGCGCCGGTCCGCCAGCAACGCGTCGCTGGTGGTGGCGGAGGCGATGTTCTCTCGGAAATACGCGGTGTTGCGGCTGACCTGCGGATCCGCCTTCAGCGCCTCGAGCTGCGCGTCCCGGGTCTCATCGAGCAACCGCAGCCCGCCCAGCCCGGTGATCGGGATGACCGGCGTGAAACTCATCGCGCGCCTCCGGAGGGCAGGCCCTCCGAGCGGCCGGCTGGCTGAGAGAGCGCGCCCTCGGGCATCGGCTCAAGCGGCGCGTCATCGGCGTTGGCCGGCGCGGGGTTGAAGCCCGCCGCCAGCAGTTCGCGCTCGGCGGCGATCAACGGATGCAGGGACCGCATCAGAGCGTAAAAATTGCGCTTCCGGAGGTTCTCCAGAGCGACCTTCACCGCCTCCGCGTGCTTCGGCGCCGGCGCGAAAGCGTGGGCCAGCTGGCCGAGGCGCGTCGCCAGCTGATCGAAGGCGGCGTCTCCGTCCAACGTGCCGGCCACCGCGAGCTGCGCCACGTAATAGGCGCGGGTCACGGCGGTGGTGGCGTCGTCGGGATGCAGCGCGTCCCGCAAACGAAGGATCGACGCCTGGGGCGTCTTGATCTTCAGCGTGGTCTTGCGGTCGCCGTTCTCCATGACGACGCCGTTGATCAGCACCCTCTCATTGGGCGCGAGTTTCAACACTAGACCGGCCATGGCTCAGCTCCTTTCTGGCGTCGCACGGACACGTGGCGCCCGGTGCCCGGGCGTCGGGGCGCTTGTTCAGGGCGCGGTTTGAGGCGCGCTCGCGACGGCGCCCGTTTGGGCGGCGTGCGGCGGCGGGGAGACGGCGGCTTGGGAGACGGCGGCTTGGGACACGCCGGCTTGGGACACGGCGGTTTGGGATCCGGGCGCCGAGGCGTCGCCGCGCAGGCCGCGCATGATGGCGGTGTTGATCTCGATCAGCTCGTCCAGACCGGCGCGGCCGGCCATGGCGGCCAGGCCCGTCTTGCGGGCGAATTCGGCGAGGCTCACCAGCTCGGCGCGAAGCTCCAAAGGCAGCGCATTGCCGTCGGACAGGAGATCCGCCGACAGCGTGGCCCAGAGCTGGTTGTTCTTCAAAATGGCGCTCAGGCGGTCCGCCTCCGCGTAATCGCCGCGCGCGGCCGCTTGGAGCATCGCGGTGACGCGCTGAAAGGCTTGGTATTCCACATTGCGCGGCGTGCCCACGGAGCGGGCGTTCTGACCGTAAGCGCGGGCGGCGTATCCATTCTGCATCGGTGGCTCGCTGGTCTGCGACGTCGTTTCCTCGACGTCCAAGGGGGAGAAAACCGGAAGAAACCGGGGCGGGCGGTGACCCGCCCCGGCTCAAGGTTGGGCTTACCGGAACAACGCGAGGATGTTCTGGGGAGCCGAGTTGGCGATCGACAGCGCCTGGGTCGCCAGCTGCTGCTGCACCTGCAAGGACTGCAGACGCGCAGAGGCGGCTTCCATGTCGGTGTCGACCAGGGCGCCGATGCCCGACTCCATGCTGTCGATCAGGCTCGACACGAAGTTGGACTGGGCGTCCAGGCGGCCCTCGGTGGAACCGAAGGCGGCGGCCGCGTCGATCGAGGTCTGGATCAGCTCCTCGATGTCCTGCAGCGCCTGGGCGGCGGACTGCGTGGAGCGGACGTCGATGCCGGCCAACTTGCCGAGACCGCCGCCAGCTTCACCACCGCGGAAGCCAGAGAACGAGATCGTCATGTCGCCGTTCCGGCTGTCCACCCGCAGATAGGTGTTGTCACCGGTGGCGTTCGAGGTGTCGCCGTTGTTGATCGCCTCGATGTAGACGTCGTCAAAGCGGCTATCCGCCTTCACCAGCGCCTCGAGACCTTCCATGACGTCGTTCTGATCGTCGCCCTGCTTCACCACATAGTCGAAGTTCACGAACTCCGTCTCAGCGGTGTCGCCGTCGCCGTTCAGGTCCTTTTGGATCGACAGACGATAGCTGTCGCCCTCGACCAGACCGCCGCCGCCAGCGTCCTTAGCGATCCGCACATCCGCCGCGTTCGCCCAGAGCGTACCCGTGCCGCCCGCAGCGGCGATGTCGCCGTCCGTGGTGGTCGCGCCGCTGTCGAAGGCGATGGTGTCGGCGGTGGTGCCGCTCGCGAAGGTGTTGACCGTCAGGTCTTCAGAGCCGCGATAATCGATCTGGATGACGTTGGTGTTGTCCACATAGACGTTCACGTCCTTGAAGACATCAGCCGTCGCCGAGCCCAGAGCCGTCTGGATCGCGTCGGCCAGGCCCCGGGCCGTGGTGGCCAGGTCCGTCGCCGCAGTGAAGTTGGCGGACACCACTTCGCCGGTGCTGTCGGTCAGGCTGAAGTTCAGCACGCCGCCACCCGCGTAGTTCAGCGTCAGCGCGCCGGTGTTGATGTCGTTCGACGCGAGGTCGATCGTATCAAGGCCCGCGCTCACGGTCTGCTTAGAGCTCGCCGCGCCGCCGATGGTGGTGTCGCCCGTGGTGGCCCGAAGGGTCACTTCCAGGTCTTCGAAGCCGCCGTTGTTGAAGATCTCAACGGTGCCGCCGGCGCCCGCGTCGATGCTGGCGCGGATCCGGTCGTCATTCCGGCTGTTGATGTAGTCGGCGATCACCAGCGCCCGGTCAGACGCGCTGGCGCGGTCGTCCACGGTGACAGAACCGAGCGACGTGACGTTGCCCTCGCTGTCCTCAATGGTGATCTCGATGTCGGACGTGCCCGTGGACGCCGCGCCGCCGCCGGCGATCGCGAAGTCGGTGCCCGCCGGCGCCGAGAACGCCGCCTCGTTCCGGGTCCGGGAGGTGGCCACGTCGCCCTGGATGAAGGCGCCGACGGTGCTGCCCGCCTTGTCATTGCCGCCGGACAGGTTCTGAGCCGTCACAGTGATGCTGTTGGACTCAACGCCGTTCGGGCCGCGGTCAAGCGAGGCCAGCACGTCAACGGTGTCTTCGGAGCCGTTCAGAAGGTTCAGGCCGTTGAACTGAGCGGCGTTCACGATCGAGTCGATCTGGCTCTTCAGCTCATCGATGTCCGTCTGGATCTTCTCACGGTCAACGTTCTCGCCCTGCGCCGTGACGATCTTCTCTTTCATGTCGGTGAGAAGTTCGGTCACCTGCTCCGCGGCGTTCCGGGCCACGGTCACGGTGGCCTTGCCCAAGGAGAGCGACTCAGAGATGGCGTTGAAGCCGTCGACATCGGCCTGCATGACCGTGGTCACGGCCCAGATCGCCGCGTCGTCGGCGGCGGAGTTGACCGTCTTACCGGTGGCGATCGCGCTTTGCGTGTCCAGCATCTCGTTGTTGATCATCGAGAGCGTGGACAGCGCGACCATGGCGCCGGCGTTGTTATGGATGCTCGTCATTTCTCGTCTCTTTCAGTCTGTCTGCAGCGCATTCGACGCCTGAAGCGCAGCCGCCGCTGACGCGGTGGTGCGGGCGGGTCGTTCTGAGCCAAACTTCCGGCGTTCCGCGCCGGACCCCCGTTCTGGTCTGTCAGACAATACCGCTCGGGCTCTGAAAAAAGAGTTTCCGGCACCAGTAACTTGATTTGATTTTACATATACTCGGAAATGAACAAATAATAATCAGATAATACTTGAAGTGATTATTTGATAAGAGTTCGTCGCGCGGACAGCCCGCGCCCATGCGAAAACGCGCCTCCACCCGGGGTGAAGGCGCGCGAGAGGGGTGCGCGGTGAGGGAGACGGCGGCGGCGCGCCGCGCGCCTCAGAGCAACTGATTGGCCAGGTTCGCCTGTGGCGTCGCTTGCACTTGCTCGCCTTTCGCCGTGTAGGCTCCCATGAGGTCCGCCGACGCCGCGAGGGCCGCCAGGCGGCTCTGCGCGCTTTGCACGCCCTCCGAAGCGGCGCGCAGCAGGGCCTGGTTCTCCTCCGCCCGCCGGCGCATGATCTCAAAGAGCGTCTCGAGCTCCTGGCGTCGCGCCGCGCGCAACTCGGCTGGGCCGCCCTCGTCCAAACGTTCGGCCAGGCGCGCCATCTCATCGAGAAAGCTCGCCTTTTTGGCGTTGATCTCGGCGATTTGGCCCAGGTCTCCCTTCAGCGCGGCCTCGCGCTCCTCTTGAAGAAGCGCGATGCCCTGGCGGGTCAGTTTCTCAATGCGCAGCTCACTCAGCATTGCCGTCGGCCTTTTCTTTGAGTTGGGCGTAGATGTGCTCGGCGAGCCCGAAGGTTTCGGCCGTGCTCAATTGTTCGGCGTAGCCATTGACGAGGAAGCTGCGAAAGGCCTCCTCCCCATGCCCGCCACTGAACGCGCTGTTGTTCTCGCCGATGCGCGCCTGCTTGAGCATCTCGGCGATGAACACCTGCTCAAACTGCCGCGCGGCCTCTCGAAGGCCGGCGTCATCGACGTCGCCGCCCGGAGCGGCGCTCTGGGCCGCGTTCGGTCTGGACAGACCACCATTAGACACGCTTTTGGCGGCGTCCGTGGGGCTGACCAATGTGTCGATCGACGGGAACATGCGTTTCCTGTGGCGTAACCCTTCCTTGCGCCAAATAAAACCATCGGCCTGTAAATATTTCATAACCCAAACTGGGTAAAACCACCCTGTAAACCAAGCCAAGCGCTTAAGAGAGTGTTATGGATATCTTCGCCGCCTTAACAACAGATCGCCAACAGGCCGCCCCTCAGCGCGGGCGAAGTGGGTCTGTGTCGGATGCTGATACGGTTGAAAGCGATGCGCGGCGGGACGAGCCGCGAGACGCGGCGCGGGCGAGATCCGGCCCCGATTTCGACGCCGCCTACGCCGCCACGTCTGAGACCGGCCCGGAGCCGACCGACACGCCGCCGGCCGGTGTGAGCCAAGCGGCGACCGTGCAGGCGAGCGCGGGCGACGCGCGGCGCGAAGGCCGTGAGACGGGATCCGAAGAGGCCTCGCTTGAGGACGCCGAGGCCGAGGCGG
>JBCCTM010000030.1:0-17187 GCA_039198535.1 Pseudomonadota bacterium | reverse complement strand
GCTGCCCTGGAACCGCCGCTTGACCCCGGCGGCGCGGCCAAGCATCGACGCAGGAGGGGCGATGCGGCGATGGATGGGAATGGATGGCGTATGTCGCGGCGAGAGGCGGTTTGGCCAAGCGGATGACGCGCGCGGTGGCGCGGTTTGCGCTTAACCTTGCTCTGGCCGGCGGCGCGATGGTCGCCGGGCTCGAGATGAGCGGCGCGGTTCCAAACGGGGCCGCGCTCGGCTGGATGCAGGCCCAGATCGGGTCCGCGAGCGCCGCAAGTGGGCCCAATGCGGTCGCGGGGCCCGTCGCCGCGCCTTCTCAGAAACCGGCGCAATGGGCGCATACGCCGCCTTCGCCGGCTGAAGCGGCGGCGGAGGCCGCGGCGGCGGATGGCGCGCCGGAGCGGCTTTCTACGGTTGAGACGGCCCAGCAGAGTGGCGAGCGCATCAATGGGGCGCAACCCGCCGGAGTGGCCGGGCCGGAGCAAATGCGGCCAGCCGAGGCCAATGAAGCTGAGGCGCAGGACGTCGTTGAAGCGCGAGCGCCGACTCCCTCCCTCGGTCTGCAGAGCCAACTCTCGGGGCGGGACGGCGCGCCAGGCCCGTCTGACATCGAAAGGGCCGAAGAAGTCGATCCGGATGCGCATAAGGGCTGGGTCGGTCCTTTCATTTCGCGGGAGGCCTCGGCGATCCCGCGCCCCCGATCCGAGGCGATCGCGGCGGCGCGGTTGCTGGCGGATGGCGGGGCGCCCGGCGCGCATGCGATCGCCGCAGTGGCGGCGCGGGCCCAGGCGTCCGATCCCGCGGAGGCCAAGCTCCTCGAAGATCTACGGTATTGGCGCCAAAACAGGAGCGCCGAGCGCGTCTCCTGGGATGACGCGGCCGCGTTCCTCGAGCGTCGGCCGCTCTGGCCGCGGCTCGACCGGATGCGCGCGGCGGCGGAAGGGGCCATGCCCTCAGATCTGCCGGCCTCCCGGATCATCGCGTTTTTCGCCGATTACGGGCCGCAAACGCTGCGGGGCGCGCGTCTCTATGGCGAGGCGGTGATCGCCGCGGGCCGGCAGGCGGAAGGCGAGGCGATCCTCGTGGACGCCTGGATCCGCCTGAGCGGCGGCCGCGCTGAAGAGGATCTCTGTCTCAAGCGCCATGGCGCGTTGCTGAAACCGCATCACGAGGCGCGCTACGAGGCCATGGTCTGGCGAAAGCGGCTCTCAGCGGCGCGGCGGATCTCCAAGCGGCTGCCGGCCGGCTGGGCGCAGTTGACCGACGCGCTCACCGCGCTGCATCGCTCGGGTCGCGGCGTTGACGCGAAGATCGCGCGGGTTCCGACGGCGTTGCGCGACCATCCGGCGCTCGCCCATGCGCGCCTCGTGTGGCGGGATCGCAAGCGCCGGCGGGCTGAAGCGGAGCAGGCGCTGCGCGCCGCGGATAAAGCCGGAGAGTTGGGCGAGGCGGGGGCTTGGGCGCGCTACCGCATGAAATACGCCCGGGACGCCTTCGAGGATGGGCGGCACGCCGAGGCGGCGGCCATGGCCGGGGCGCATGGCCTGGAGGCGGGCGTGGACTTTGCGGACCTCGCCTGGTTCGCAGGCTGGATGCAGTTGGACCGCCTGGGCGACCCGGGCGCGGCCATCGATCATTTCGGCGGGCTCTGGAAGGGCGTCGTGACGCCGATCAGCCGCTCGCGCGCCGCCTATTGGGCCGGGGCCGCAGCGGCCGCCTCGGGCGATGGCGAGTTGGCGCGGCTTTGGTGGGAGCGCGGCGCGGCGTTGGCGAGCGCGTTCTATGGCCAGATGGCGGCGGAGCGCTTGGGCGTCCCCATCGATCTCAGCGACGCGCCGGCCGCGTCCGCGCCTTTCGACGCCGCGCGACTGTCCGCGCCTGAGCGAGAATTGCTCGCCGCGGCCGATCTCCTCTATGCGGCGCGCTTGCAGGCGGAGGGACGCCTGTTCATGCGGGCCGCCGCCGCCGCTCGAGACGACGCGGCGTCTTTAGGGTGGCTCGCGCGATGGGCCGCGGCGCGGGGCGATCTGGCCGCGTCCATTCGCATTGCTCAGCGCGCCTTTCGTTTAGGAACGCCGATCTGGTCGAGCCTGTTTCCGATCCCCGCCCAGCCTGATTTCACGGGCCGGCAAGTGGAGCCGGCTCTGCTGCTGGCCATCGCGCGGCAGGAGAGCCGATTTATGCGCGGGGCCCGCAGCGGGGCCGGGGCGATCGGTCTGATGCAAATGATGCCCAGAACCGCGCGGGCCACGGCGCGGCGGGTGGGCGTCGCCTATGAGGCGGACCGTCTGAACGCGGATTGGGCCTACAATCTCGACCTCGCCGACGCGCACATGGCAGGGGTGCTGGAGCGTTACGAGGGCTCCTACGTGCTCTCCATCGCCGCCTACAATGCGGGCGAGGGCAATGTGGACAAATGGATCAAGCGGTTTGGCGATCCGCGCGATCCGGATGCGGACCCGATCCGCTGGATTGAGAGCATCCCCTTCGCCGAGACGCGGAATTACGTGCAACGCGTGTTGGAGGCGGCGCAGATTTACCGGATGCGGCTAGGGGTCGCGGACGCGCCGCAACTCCGAAGCGACTTGCGTCGTCGAAAAGCTCCGCCGCCGAGTACACGTTAAAGATTGAAATAGAAGCGCAGCTCTACGTCTCTAGTGCGTCGTGTTCGAAGTTTTATTCGGAGCCGGCGTGGCGCAAATAGTTGTCACCGGAAAGTTGGGCCTGATCGCTGTCATACCATCTGGTTTGTCAGCGCTTATTTTTTGATCCATCGCGAAAGCCGATGCGCCGAATCGATTCGCGTGGTATGCGTTAATTGCGAAACCCTTACCGACGGCGGCCTTCGGGCGACGGCGCTACGCGGATCGCGGCGTACAGTAGATGAGTGACTAGGAGTTAGTGGAATGCCGTCTGGTACGGTGAAGTGGTTTAACCCGGATAAGGGCTTTGGATTTATCCGCCCGGCCGAAGGCGGCGATGACGTTTTCGTGCATATTTCAGCTTTGCAAGCCGCAGGTTTTGAATCGCTGCCCGATGGGCAGCCGATCACCTATGAGCTGGTCGAGGACCGCAGGGGACGCATGTCCGCGGGCAACCTCGCGCTTGAAGGCGAGCTTCTTGAGGAACCTGAGCGCAGGCCACGTCGCGATTTCGGCGATCGTCCGCCGCGTCGCGACTATGGGGACCGTCCGCCGCGCCGCGACTTTGGCGACCGTCCGCCACGCGGCGACTATGGGGACCGCCCGCCGCGCCGCGACTATGGGGACCGTCCGCCACGCCGCGACTTTGGCGACCGTCCGCCACGGGGCGACTATGGGGACCGTCCGCCACGCCGCGACTTTGGCGACCGTCCGCCACGGGGCGATTATGGGGACCGCCCGCCGCGCCGCGATTTCGGCGATCGTCCGCCACGGGGAGATTTTGGCGACAGGCCGCCCCGTCGGGACGGAGACCGTCCGCCGCGTCGCGATTTCGGAGCCGGAGGGCCGCCGCCCGAGGCGACCGAGCCCAATCCCATGGGCGAGCGTCCCCGCCGGGATCGCACGCGTGGTAAAGACAAAGAGTTCGACAAGCGCGATCATTGGGACGACGAAGAATGAGATGATCGGCTCGCCGGTCACATGGCGGGCCCGCTCGTTTTGAGATCGAACACGCCGCGCTGACTGAGAAGGTCAGCGCGGCTTTTTCTTCACCCGCCGCGAACGGCGCGCCGCAGCTCCGCCAAAACCTCCCGCGACGCCTCGGCCGATAGGTTCACGTCGCGATCATCGAGAAAGCGCTGGATCGCCCGCTGGGTCCGTGGCCCGACTTTGCCGTCGATCGTCAGTCGGTAGCCCAAGGCGTTCAACAGGGCTTGGATCTCCCTCACGTCTTCCGCGCTCGCCGGCCCGGCGGCGACCCTTAGGATCGGCGCGGACTTCGCGGCCAGCGCGCGGCGCAGATCGTCCAGCAAACGCGATGAAGGGTAACCGTCGGCGATCATGCTGTTGCTCGCTTGGAAATTTCGGATCGCGCGGCGCGAGCCGCCGCCCAAAATGCCGTCGACGGGCCCTGCGTTGAAGCCGAGCTCATTGAGCGTGCTTTGCATCTCTCGGCGCTCTTCCCCGTTCAGCGGACGATCATCCTCGGGCCATGTGAGCACGCGCGCCGGGCGGTCGGAGAGACGCTCCGACAGCAGCGCCACGGCGAGGGCGTAGGCGGTGGCGTTATTATAGCGCAGCAACGCCCGGTAATTGCCGAGCACGAGGAAAGCGGGGCCGAGCGCCCCGGCGGGCAGCAGCAGCTCCGCGCCGTCATAGCCCGCGGGCAATGGTCCGCCCGAGGCGAGGGTTAGCCCCGCGGCGCCCCAATTGTCCGTGGAAAGCCGCGCCTCCGCGTATCTCGAATAGTCAAACTGCGCGGGGATGGCGACTTGGAAGCCCCAAGGCTCGCCCATGCGCCAGCCGTTCTTGGTCAGATAATTGGCCGTCGACGCCAACGCGTCCGTCGGATCCTCCGACCAGATGTCCCGGCGACCGTCTCCGCCGTAATCCACGGCGAGGGCCAGGTAGCTGGTGGGGATGAACTGCGTGTGCCCCATGGCCCCGGCCCAGGAACCGACCATATTCTCGGGGCTCGTGTCGCCGTTTTGGATGATTTTCAGCGCCGCCAGCAGCTGCTCTTTGCCGAATTTTCGGCGGCGGCCCTCATATGCGAGGGTGGCCAGCGCTTCGACCACTCGGATATCGCCGCGATTGGCGCCATAGAAGCTCTCAAGGCCCCAGATCGCCGCCACCACCTCTTTCTCAACCTTGTAGCGCTCTTCAATGTTGGCCAGCGCCTCGGCGTTGATCTGCTTTTTCTCCAGGCCGCGATCGACGAATTTGTTGGAGAGGCGCACCCGCAGATATTCCCAGATCGGCTTAGTGAACTCAGGCTGCCGGCGATCGAGGCGCATGACGTCTTCGTTCAACACCACGCCGTCGAAGGCGCGGTCGAAAACCTGGGGGTTCACGCCGCGGGACAGCGCCGTGCCGCGGAACTCGCGCACGAACTCGCGAAACCCTTCGGCGGTTGGCGCCGCGAGGCTGGGGCTCCCGCCGAGGATGACACTGGCGCCCGCGGCCGCCACCAGCCTGGCGAGGCCGCGCTTTCTGGCGGCTCTCCTCGTCTCGGCCTTCGTATGGGTCTTGGGGGGGGCGGCGAATTGGGCCACGCGCTCTCGCGTTTGGTCTGTCATCCCGGTCCTTTCGGCTGCGCCGTCGCTTCGGCCGACCAAGGAGCGCGCCGCGCCCCTGCGACGCCCTGTTAACCAAGACTGCGGCGGAAATCATCCGGAGATGGCGGGAGCGAGGCCAAAGCGAGCCGAGGAGAGGCCGCCCAACGCCGGCGCGAGACGTCCAATCGCCGCCCGCTCGACACGGCGTCCTCCCATCGCCCGCCGCTCGGACAGTTTTGATCCTATACCCCTCGGGCGCGACGCCGCACCCTGGCCTCCACTGCTTGTTGGCCCGTATCATCCGGGCTAAGCGAGCAAAAAACGTTTGCAGATGTGGAGAGTGGGCGATGGCGAGACCGAAGATCGCGTTGATCGGCGCGGGTCAAATTGGCGGCACCCTGGCGCATTTGGCGGCTCTCAGAGAACTCGGCGACGTTGTCCTCTTCGATATCCAAGATGGCGTGCCCCAGGGCAAAGCGCTCGATCTCGCGGAAAGTGGACCGGTGGACGGCTTCGACGCCGATCTCTCGGGAGCCTCGGACTATTCGGCCATCGCCGGCGCCGACGTCTGCATTGTCACGGCGGGCGTGCCGCGCAAGCCCGGCATGAGCCGGGACGATCTGCTGGGCATCAACCTCAAGGTGATGAAGGCCGTCGGCGAGGGCATTCGCGACAACGCGCCGAACGCCTTTGTGATCTGCATCACCAATCCGCTCGACGCCATGGTCTGGGCGCTCCGGGAGTTCTCGGGGCTGCCCCACGCCAAAGTCTGCGGCATGGCGGGCGTGCTCGACAGCGCGCGGTTCCGGCATTTCCTCGCCGAGGAATTCAACGTCTCCGTGAAAGACGTCACCGCCTTTGTGCTCGGCGGCCATGGGGACACCATGGTGCCCTCGGTCCGGTACTCGACCGTGGCGGGCATTCCGCTTCCCGATCTGGTGCAGATGGGTTGGACCACGCAGGACAAGCTCGACGCCATTGTCGACCGCACGCGGAAGGGCGGCGGCGAGATCGTGGCGCGGTTGAAAACCGGCTCGGCCTATTACGCGCCGGCGGCCTCGGCGATCCAAATGGCGGAGGCCTATCTGAAAGACCAACGCCGCGTGCTGCCCGCCGCCGCCTATTGCCAGGGCCAGTATGGGCAAAATGGGCTCTATGTGGGTGTGCCGGTGATCATCGGCGAAAATGGCGTGTAGAAGATCGTCGAGATCTCCTTCAACGACGCCGAGCGCCAGATGTTCCAAGTGTCCGTCGACGCCGTCCAAGAATTGGTGGCCGCCTGTAAGGCGCTCGACCCGACGCTTTCGTAATCCACGGGGCCTGCCCTGGTCGGAAACCGACCTGAACGCCGGACAGAGAATTGAGGTTAGAGATCGCTCTATGAATATCCACGAATACCAGGCGAAGGCGCTGTTGCGGGAGTATGGCGCGCCGGTGGGCGAGGGCTACCCGGCGTTCAGCGGGGAAGAAGCGTGGAAGGCGGCCGAGCAGTTGGGCGGCCCGATGTGGGTGGTGAAAAGCCAGATCCACGCTGGCGGCCGCGGCAAAGGCCGTTTCAAAGAGCCCGCGGCCGGTGAGAAGGGCGGCGTGCGCCTGGCCAAGTCCATCGAGGAGACCGCGGAATTCGCCCGGCAAATGCTCGGCTCCACGCTGGTGACCCATCAAACCGGTCCGACCGGCAAGATGGTCAACCGCATCTATATCGAGGACGGCTCCGACATACAGCGGGAGCTGTATCTCTCGCTGCTGGTGGACCGGCAAACCTCCCAGGTGTCTTTCATCGCCTCCACGGAGGGCGGGATGGACATTGAGGAAGTCGCCGCCAACACGCCGGAGAAGATCCTCTCTTTCAGCGTCGACCCGGCGGCGGGGATCTCGGGCTTCCATGGGCGCAAGGTGGCTTTCGCGCTCGGGCTTGAAGGCGCGCAGGTGAAGCAATGCGTGAAGCTGATCGACACGCTCTATCGGCTGTTCACGGAGAAAGATTGTGATCTTTTGGAGATCAACCCGCTGATCGTGGACGGCGCAGGCAATCTCAAATGCCTCGATTGCAAGATGAGCTTCGACAGCAATTCGCTCTACCGCCATCCGGAATTGGCCGAACTCCGCGATGAGACCGAGGAAGATCCGAAGGAGCTGCAGGCCTCTAAGTTTGACCTCAACTACATCGCGCTCGACGGCGAGATCGGCTGCATGGTGAACGGCGCGGGCCTGGCCATGGCGACGATGGACATCATCAAGCTCTATGGCTCTGAGCCGGCGAACTTCTTGGATGTGGGTGGCGGGGCCACCAAGGAGAAGGTGACGGAGGCCTTCAAGATCATCACCGCGGATCCGAAGGTGAAGGGCATCCTGATCAACATCTTCGGCGGGATCATGCGTTGCGACATCATCGCCGAGGGCGTGATCGCCGCGGTGCAGGAGGTCGGCTTGAACATGCCGCTGGTGGTGCGCCTCGAGGGCACCAATGTGGATCTCGGCAAGAAGATCATCGCCGAGAGCGGGCTGAATGTGATCTCGGGCGATAATCTGGCGGACGCCGCCGAGAAAATCGTGAGGGCGGTCAAGGGCTAAAGCGCTCGCCCCGCCGATGTGGCGGGGCCGCCGCTAGGCCACGCGGATATGACCCAAAGCGAAGCTGCGCGGCCGCGGATTGCGATCCGATCGGAGCTCCGGCGCGTCGAACTTCAACTCTGTGAACGGCGCAGGCTTATCCAGCGGCGGCAGCGTCGCTTCGAAGGTGACGGACGGCTTCTTGAACCAGCCGCCGCCGCGTCGCCTGCGCGCGGTCATGGGCTGACCGTCGACCGTCACCGTGAGTTCCTCGACGATCTTCGGGCTCATCGGATCAAGCGCGTCCAGCTCAAGACGGCAGGGACGCCGACGATTGAGCGGAGCCCAGATGCGGCTCACGGTGGTGGGCCCGGCGAAGCGCATCCAATGGCCGCGCCTCCGGTCCAGATGCCGGTCATGCCAGCCCGATAGATACATGCCGCGCCGCATGTCGAATTCGGTGTTCTCCCAAAGAGCCCGTGGCCGCGCCCGGGCCGCAAGTTTCCGGGCGGTCTCGGAAACTTCATGGGGGCCAGGCGTCACATCGAGGGTCTCCAACAACGCGCTCCAGCGCTGATCAAACACCTTCCTCGCCTGCCCGTAGAGCGCCAGATCCTGCTCGTTTTGCCGCGTCGCCTGCGCAACGGCTTCGCCCGACCAGTCCATCGCCCCACCCCGCCGCTTCGACGCGGTGACGTTGAGGCGTTCTGTCAGTGGCCGCGGATAGGCGCCGAGCGCCGCGCAGATCGAGAGCATGCTTCGGTCGGTCTCTTCGACCAAACCGAAGGCGTCGTATCCAAGCAGGTTTTCAAATGCCGCCGCTGCTCGATCTCGACCCGGGCGGGCGGGCAGCAGCGTCGCCGTTTGCAGGTTCCAAGGGCTTGCGCCGAGATAGGCGCTTGGATCCGGGCGCCGGGCGAGGGCGGCCATGGCGCTCAATCCGCGTTTGGGATCGTCATGCCGCGCGATATCTTTGGCGGGCAGCTTTCGCAGATACGACCAATGCGAGCGCTCCCGGGCGATGGGTTCGCGCAAGAAGGTGAACACCTGTGTCGGGCCGAGGGCGCGCAGCCGCTCCACAAGGGCGTGATTGTGATGGCCGGTGAAGAACTGGAAGTCCGCGAGGTAATCGGCGTCTTTGTCCCGAAGCCGAAAGTCATGGACAATCGGGCAACAGCGATCGAAATCGAACATGCCGCTGAACCAGGTGCGCAGGCTGGTGCCGGCGGTTTTGCCGATGTGATGGTGATACACGCGGGCGTCTTCGACGCGCGGCTGGTCATCTTTCATACGGCCCCCGGCCTGCGCCGGCCTTCCCCCACAGTGTTGAGATTCCCAAGCCTCTGAATTGATTGGCGTAACAAAACAAGGGCTTTGGTTGCCTCCAGGGACGATGATCCGCCGAGTGCGCCTGCGAGGCGACGCCCCCGCGCCACTGCGCCCCACCCCAGGGAGCGTTTTCAGCCTCGCGCGCGATGCGCGTCCTGGCTAAGTAGTCTCGAACCAGGATTTCCGGCGAAGCGCCGATGAGAAACAACGATTTATCCAAGGGGCGATACTGCGATGGCCGTACTTGTCGACGCCGACACCAAGGTGATTTGCCAAGGGATCACCGGGAGCCAAGGGACCTTCCACACGGAGCAAGCCATCGCCTATGGCACGCGGATGGTCGGGGGCGTCACGCCGGGTAAGGGCGGTGACAGCCATCTGGGTTTGCCGGTGTTCGATACGGTGTCGGAGGCCCGCGAGAAGACCGGTTGTGACGCCACGGTCATCTACGTGCCGCCCCCCTTCGCCGCGGACGCCATCCTGGAGGCCATCGACGCCGAGACGCCCCTGATCATCTGCATCACCGAGGGCATTCCGGTGATGGACATGATGAAGGTGAAGCGCGCTTTGGAAGGCTCGGCCTCCCGCCTGATCGGCCCAAACTGCCCCGGCGTGATCACGCCCGACGCGTGCAAGATCGGCATCATGCCCGGCCACATCCATAAGCGCGGCCGCGTTGGCATCGTCTCCCGCTCGGGCACGCTCACCTATGAGGCGGTGCATCAGACCACGGCGGCGGGCCTCGGCCAGTCCACCTGCATCGGCATCGGCGGGGATCCGATCAAAGGGACCGAGCAGTTGGACGCCGTGGACCTCCTGCTCCATGACGATGAGACCGAGGCGATCATCATGATCGGTGAAATCGGCGGCTCGGCGGAGGAGGAAGCGGCGGAGTTCGTGAAATCTCACCGCATTAAGAAACCCATGGCCGGCTTCATCGCAGGCCGCACCGCGCCTCCGGGCCGGCGCATGGGCCATGCGGGGGCCATCATCGCCGGCGGCAAAGGCGGCGCGGAAGACAAGATCGAAGCGATGAAGTCCGCGGGCTTCGTGGTGGCCGACAGCCCCGCCGGCCTCGGCGACGCCGTCCTCAAGGCCATGGGCCGATAAGTGTTCGAGACGGGCGCGCTTGACCGGCTGACCGGTCGGCCGCACCTGTCTCCCGATGAGCCCAAAAGACCCAATTCTAGCCCCGCGGCCGGCTCTGACCGAGCCGACGCCCGAGTGGCTCGACGCCCTGGAGGCGCGCCTTGGGCCCCAGGGCGTGCGGCGCCGCGACGCCGTGGACGCGTATCTGGATGAGCCGAGGGGCCGCTTTCGGGGCAAAGCGGCGCTGGTGGCTCGGCCGCGCGATGTGGATGGCGTGGCGGCGGTGGTGCGCGCCTGCGCCGACGCTCGGGTCGGGCTGGTGCCCTGGGGCGGCGGCACGGGCCTTGTCGGCGGCCAAACGGCGCTGGATGGGCCGACCCCAATTTTGCTGTCTCTGGAGCGGCTTAACCGCGTCCGCGGCGTCTCCGCCGAGGATGACACGCTCACCGTCGACGCGGGCGTCACCCTGGCTGCGGCGCGGGAGGCGGCGGCCGAGGCGGGGCGCTTGTTCCCGCTCAGCCTGGCCTCGGAAGGGACCTGTCAGATCGGCGGCGTGCTTGCGGCCAACGCCGGCGGCGTGGCGGTGCTCCGCTACGGCAATGCCCGCGAGCTTTGCTTAGGCGTGGAGGCGGTGCTGGCCGACGGATCCGTGCTGCGCGGCCTCACCGGATTGAGGAAGGACAATACAGGCTTCGATCTCCGCCACCTCCTGATCGGATCGGAGGGCGCCCTCGGCGTCATCACCGGCGCCACGCTGAAGCTCTATCCTCAACCGGCGGAGCGGGCTGTGGCGCTCGCCGCCCTCCACTCCGTGGAGGACGCGATCACCCTGCTGCGCCGGCTCCAGGGCGCGCTGGGTGAGACGGTGAGCGCCTTCGAGCTGCTCAGCGCCCAGGCCTTCGCCTTTCTCCGGGAGGCTGAGATGGAGACCGGGCCGCCGCCGCTCGATCCGACGCCACCCTTCGCCGCGCTGGTGGAGATCGGCGGCCGCGGCGCGCGGGACGGGCTGGAAGCGACGCTCGCCGTCGCCCTGGAGGAGGGGCTGGTGACGGACGCCGCGGTCGCCGCCAATGAGGCGCAGCGGGCGGCGCTGTGGCGGCTTCGGGAGGCGATCCCCAGCGCCAACCGACGCATCGGCGCGGTGGCGAGCCACGACATCGCCGTGCCCATCGCCCGCATCCCCGCGTTTCTCCGCGAGGCCGAGGCGGCGCTGCGGCGGCGAGCGCCCCAGCTGCGGATCAACGCCTTCGGGCACTTAGGCGACGGCAATCTGCACTACAATCTGTTCCCGCCCGCGGGGCGCGCCCGGGAGGACTTTGCAGAGATCCGAGATGATGCGACCCGGATCGTCCATGATCTCGTCCACGCCCATCGCGGCTCGATCAGCGCCGAGCATGGGATTGGGCGCTTGAAGGTCGCCGATCTCGCGCGCTACGCGGATCCGACCAAATTGTCGGCCATGCGCGCGATCAAAGCCGCGCTGGATCCGGCGGGCGTCCTCAACCCCGGCGTGTTGGGGCTTTAACGCGGGGGAGGGCGGCGCGGATGGCCGAGCTGCGGTATTTCGAAGATCTCGAGGTGGGCGAGCAGCTCGATCTTGGCCAAGTGGCGCTGACCGAGGCGGACATCATCGCCTTCGCCAAACAGTATGACCCCCAGCCGATGCATCTCGACCCGGAGGCGGGGCGCGCGACGGTGTTGAAGGGGCTCGCCGCCAGCGGCTGGCACACCTGCGCCGCGGCGACGCCGGGCTATGTGCGCGGCTTTTCGGAGACGGTGCGGGCCTTGGGCGGCGCGGGCGTGGATTACTGCCGCTGGATCAAGCCCTGTTACCCCGCTGAGCGGGCTGGGCCCATCCATATCAGCATGGAGATCGAGGCGCTGAAGCGCTCGCAAAGCCGGCCTGAGCTTGGCTTCGTCGGCGTGCGCGTCGATGTGCGGCAGCGGGATCCCGACGCGGGGGCGGACGCCGAGCCGCGCTTGATCTGCGCACAGGCTTTCCGGCCCATGGTCGAGACCCGGGGGCCCGCGTCGGCGGCGCCCCGGCCGGCGCAAGAGACACGGGCCGATCCGCGAGCCCTGGCCGGCGGCGTCTCGGAGGCGGTGAGCCCGGCGGAGGGCTTCGCCTTCGCCAACGCCGGGGAAGTGACGCTAGGTCAGCGCACCGCGCTCGGGGAAAGCGCCTTCACCGCGGAAGAGATCATCGCCTTCGCCCAGGCCTTCGATCCCCATTGGTTTCATCTGAGTGAGGAGGCCGGGCGCCGCAGCTTTTTCAAAGGGTTGGCGGCCAGTGGCTGGGAGGTGATGTGCCGAGGCATGCGCAAGATCGTCGAGGCGCGGATAGAGGCGATCGGCGCCTTGCCGGCTGATCGGGCCATGGCGGCGATGGAAGGCATGGGCCCCTCGCCCGGCTTCCGCAATCTCCGGTGGCTCCGCCCCACCTACGCCGGCGACACGCTCCGCTATTTCATGACGCCCTTCGAGTTCTTGCGGCGAGAGGGGCGCAGCTGGGTTGTGCTGCGCATGCGTATTGAGGCGGTGAACCAACGCGGGGAGCCCGTGGCCCGGTCCGACAATGAGGTGCTGCTCCGCCCGTGAGCGCCGTCGGGGGGCTAGTCTTCCGTGAACAGCGCGCGCGCGACCCGCTTGGCGCGGCGCTCCATTGCGTCCAGGTCTGTGCTCGGGTCGACCAGGGTTTGGATCGACACGCCCATCAGCAAGGCCCCCAAGGCGAGCGCATTATCGTCTCTGGCGCCTGAGGGGTCGTCCTTCTCTGCGGGGGTCCCGCGCGCCAAGGCGCTGATTTCGCGTCGCACGCGCTGATGCGAGTCGGCGAACATCTCGACCATCTCACTGCGATCGGAGACGATCCCGGAGAGGAAGAGGAAGTAGGCCTGATAGATCGCGCTTGACCGCAGACCTTTGAAGTAAGCTGTCACATACGCGTCCAGCGCATCCTGGCCGGCCGCCGCCGCGGCGCGCGCCTGGGCGACGGCGTCTTCTTCCATCGCCATATGCAGATCATTGATCACCGCGGTGATCAGACCGCGTTTTGAACCAAAATGCTGCGTGGCGAGCCCGCGGCTATAGCCCGCGCGACGGCCGATGGCGTCGAAGGTGACGGCCCCGACCCCGCTCTCAACCGCGATCGTCGACGCGGCTTCAATCAGCGCTTCCTTCGCAGCGCGGCGACGCGCTGCTTGCGACCGCTTCGGCCCTTCAGACATGGCGCTCCCAACTTACTTGTTAGCCGTCCAACAATATTATATCATTCGAGGACGCCGGCGGCGAACAGCCGGATCCATCGGAGGATCGTCCATGTCACTCATCGATCGCGACATCGCCAACACCATCGTCGACCCGGCCGCATATGCGCATTGGGATCGCAGCCACGCCGCCTTCTCACATCTGCGCAAAACGGCCCCGTTGGCCGTGGCGGAGCCGGATGGTTTCGACCCCTTCTGGGTGGTCACGCGACATGCCGACATCAAGAGCGTCGAGCTTCGCAACACCGAGTTTCACAATGAAGACCGTGCGGCGTTCCTGACCAACAAGGCGGAAGACAATCTGATTAAGGAAATGACCGGCGGCTATCCGCATATCGCCAGGACGCTGGTCAATATGGATGATCCGGACCATGCGAAATACCGGAAGCTCACTCAAAAATGGTTCATGCCGAAAACCTTGGCGGCGATCCAAGCCCGGATCGAAAAGCTGGCTCAGGAAACGGCTGAGAGGATGTTTGACGCTGGCGATGCTTGCGACTTCGCAGCGGAAATCGGCCACCACTATCCCCTGAAAACGATCATGTCCGTCTTGGGCGTTCCCGGGAGCGAAGAAGCGCGGATGCTGAAGCTCACACAGGAGTTCTTTGGCGCGACGGATGACGAGTATGGCCGCGAGGCGGACTTGGCGGCCAACCTCGACGCTGGCGCGCGCGCCCAAGCTCTGCAGGAGGCGATGCAAGATATTTTCGCGATGTTTGCGCCTTTGGTCGAACAGCGGAGGGCCGAGCCGAAGGAGGATCTGATCACGCTGTTGACGCATGCGATGATCGATGATGCGCCCATCGGCGACCTTGAACGCATGTCCTATTTCGCCATCGTCGCCACCGCAGGGCATGACACCACGGCCGCGACCATCTCCAGCACGATCTGGGCGCTGGCGGAGCGTCCCGACTTGCTCAGGCGCGTTCAGGACGACCCGAGCCTTCTGCGGCCGCTGATTGACGAGGCCACCCGCTGGGAGACCCCGGTCAAACATTTCATGCGCACCGCGACCGTCGACACGGAGATCGATGGGACCCCGATCGCGGCGGGGGACTGGCTGATGCTGGCTTATCCGTCGGCGAACCGGGATGAAGCGGTGTTCGAAGATCCCTTCACCTTCGATCTCAACCGCCCGCCGTCCAAGCATCTCGCCTATGGCTTTGGGCCGCATGTCTGCCTTGGGCAGCATTTGGCGCGCATGGAGATGAAGGCGCTCTGGGAGGCGCTCCTGCCGCGATTGAAGACGTTGGAGCTCGAGGGGACGCCGACCCGCGCCGCGGCGAACTTTGTTTCCGGGCCAAAATCCGTTCCTATCCGCTTCACCCTCCATTGATGGCGGCTCCGGCGCGCCGAGGAACAGCGGGAGACGCCTATGGCGCAGTTCAGGATAGAGCGGCTTCGCTCCAGACTTTGGGGCGCGCTGCTGTGCGCATGCGTGATCGCACAGGGCGCTCCGCGAGCCGGAGCCGAGATCTGGGTGCTCGACGCGCGCGGGACGGTTTATGTCGCTGAGGAGGCGGGGCCGGAGCTTGGCGCCGCCGGCGGCTCCGACCCGGCGCTCGCCATGCGCGAGGCGCTGCAGTTAGGCAGTCAGCTCACCGATATCGCCTTTGGGCCGGATGGACGGCTCTACGGCGTCTCGTCCACCGAACTGTTCGAGGTGGACCTGGGCGATGGCGCGTTGCGGCCGATCGCGCCCCATGGCGCGCCCTGTGGCAACGCGTTGGAGATCGACGGGGCCGGCGTCGCGCATGTCATGGGATGCAGCTCCACGTTTTTGCTTCGCCTCGACAGTAAAACGGGCGCGCCGCTTGGCGCGGTTCAGATCGGCTACGCCTCCTCGGGTGATTTGGCGTTCCACGGCGATCGCGGCTTGTTGCTCACCGCTTTGGCCCCCGAGGGTGATCTTGGGGGTGATTTTGGGGGCGATCGGGGAGGCGATGACCGTCTCGTCGCGATCGACATCGGTGAAGGGCGGGGCGCGGTGGGCGCGCGGGATTTAGGGTCGATTGGCCGCGTCGGCGTCTACGGGCTGGCGGTGAGCGACCGCTGGGGCGTCGTGATGGGCGTGGGGCGGACGTTGATCGCGCTCGGAGACGCCGGCGATCAGACGCCGCTGGGGGAGTTCGACGGGGCTCCCATCTTTGGATTAGCGGTGCGACGCGGGCTGGCGGATGTGGCGCTCGTCAAGACCGCGCCCACACAGCCCCTCGCCCGTTTTTGAACGAACGCGCGCGCTCAGGCGCGGCGCTCCCCGGCGCTCGCCGGCGACCCGCGGCGCCGTTACGCCTTTTTTGACGTGACAGCGGGCGAACTCGCAGCCAAGCTTGTGTTCCCCGCATTATAACCAGGAGGCTGTCCATGAGCGTACAATCTCACCTTGAGGAGCTGAAGCGGAAGCATCTCGCGCTCGATCTCGAAATCAGCAAGCAGCAGCGCGCTCCCGGGGTGGATGATCTACAATTGCAAGCTCTTAAGAAGCAGAAGCTCCGAATAAAAGAGCAGATACAGAAGAACAGGCGTCTGGCGAATTAGCCGCTGGCCTGAGGATTTTCTTAATTATTGCCGATCCCGCCGCCCCAAAACATTGGGGGCGGCGTTTTTGTTTATAGAAGTCGTCACTGGACCGTGATCGTGATCACATCTGAAGCGACGGGCGGCTCATGGGGGATATGGGCCGCATCGCCTAAAACCAGCTGCATTGTGTAGGCGCCGGGTTCGAGATCCAGGACCGCCTCGGTCTGACCGCCGCCGAAATGGATGTGCTCCTCATCTCCTGGGATAATCTCCCCGACGTCGGCTTCATTGAGCGGAGCTCGGTTGAGAAACAAATGGTGATGGCCCGTGGCCTCCTGCTCGATCCCAGCGGGCGCAATACCCATCCCGCTGAGACCAAACACGACTTTAACGGGCGCGCTCACGGTGTCGCCATCGTTCAGGTTCACGAAATAAACCGCAGCGCCCGGCGGTGAGGGCGTCAGCGGATACTCGTCATCCGCCGCCGCCGCCGCCGGCGCGATCGCGACGAGGCCGAATGCGAGAGCGCCGAGCAGCGCTGTGGACCCGCGGGCCGCAGGCCGGGCCGAGGAACGGGAAGTGGGAGCGGAACGGGGTAAAAACATGGAAGCTTCTCCTATCCACTGCGGCTCACCGCCGCGTGAGGGTCCATGGCTAGCGCGCTGTGGAAGGGCTCGGCCCGGCGCAAATCGACGCGGAGCGATTGGCGGCGCAGCTGGCGCACGCGCCCCCTGTCCCCAGCGCGTCACCGTGGTAAGGACGTCGCGGTTAACCAGGCGCGCGTTTCGCCGCGCCGACCCTGGATGCGGACATGAGTGAGGGAAGGGACGCGAAGATGGTGTCGAGGTCAGCGGTGGCGGCGATTGCGCTGATGGGCGTGATGGCGGGATGCGCCGCCTTTGAGGATCTTTCGCCAAGAGATCTCTCCGTCGGCGAATTGGTCTCCGAGAACGAGACCCCAGGGCCGGCCGCGGGCGCGGTTGATGCGGCCGGCGGCGCCGTCACGGATCTGGGCGTGTTGGCCGAGAACCGACCGACTGGGCCCGGCGCGGAACCCATCCTCGATGGCGATGCGGGCCCCCGTCCGGCGCAGGCCGCGCGCACGGCGGCTCCATCCCCGGCCCAGCCCGAGACGCCGCGAACCGCCGCCGTTCCTGTGTCTGAGCCGCCGGAAGCCTCTGCGCCGCCCCCGCCGCCGACGATCGCTGCGGCCGCCCGAACCGTCCCCGAACAGACCGC
>JBCCTM010000029.1:0-17191 GCA_039198535.1 Pseudomonadota bacterium | reverse complement strand
GCAGCCCATGGCGGTCACTTTCACGGGCGATGCGAGCCTGCGCCGCCGGCCCATGGCGCGGGTGATCACCCCGCTCCAGCAATTCGGGGCCCGCGCCCATGGCCGCTCGGGCGGGCGGCTGCCGCTCACGCTCATCGGCGCGGCGGACCCGGTCCCCATCCGCTACACCCTGCCGGTCGCCTCCGCGCAGGTGAAGTCCGCGGTGCTTCTGGCGGGGTTGAACACGCCGGGTATGACCGAGGTTATCGAGCCCGAACGGACGCGCGACCACACCGAACGCATGCTGCGCGGCTTCGGGGCGCGGCTCGAAGTTGAGGATATGGCTGAGGGCGGGCGGCGCATCCGCTTGCAGGGCCAGCCTGAACTCGTCGGCCAAACCCTCGTCGCGCCAGCGGATCCGAGTTCGGCGGCTTTTCCCCTGGTGGCCGCGCTGTTGGTGGCGGGTTCGGACGTGCGGGCGATCGGTGTTGGCGTCAATCCGACCCGCGTTGGGCTCTTTGAGACCTTGGAGGAGATGGGCGCCGATCTTACCCGGCTCGACGCGCGGGAAGAGGGGGGCGAGCCCGTGGCCGATCTGCGGGCGCGTTTCTCCACTCTGCAGGCGGTCCGCCCGCCGCCGTCGCGCGCGCCGTCCATGATCGACGAATATCCGATCTTGGCCGTCGCGGCGGCCTTCGCCGAGGGCACGTCCGTGTTTGAAGGGCTGGCCGAATTGCGCGTGAAGGAAACAGACCGCCTCTCCGCCATGGCCCGGGGTCTCGCGGCGTGCGGTGTGGATGTGGAGGAGCGGGCGGACGCCTTGGTCGTGCATGGCCGTGGGCCAAGCGGCGTGCGCGGGCCGGAACCGGGCGCGCCGCCCATCGCGACCGAACTTGACCATCGCATCGCCATGGCCTTCGCCGTGTTGGGCTTGGCCGCGCGGAACCCAACCCGCCTTGACGACGCAGGGCCTATTTCCACCAGCTTCCCCGGTTTCATCGAGCTTATCGGGGCCCTGGGCGGGCGCTTTGAGACCGCGGGCGCGGCGGGAGACTGTTCATGAGCGCGGCGTCGGACCCTCCCCTGTTTGTAGGGGTCATTGCGCTTGATGGCCCTGCGGCGTCCGGCAAAGGGACCATCGCGAAGCGGCTTGCGGCGCGGTATGGCCTGCCTCATCTCGACACCGGGCTGCTTTATCGGGGCGTCGGGGCCGCCATGCGCGCCCGGGGAGCGGCCTTGGAAAACGCGGCGGAAGCGGCGCGCTGCGCGGCCTGTCTCGACACGTCGACCCTGGACGACCCCGCTCTTCGCAGCGTCAGCGCCGGCCAGGACGCCAGCATCGTCGCCGCCTATCCGGAGGTGCGCGCCGCACTCCTTAAGGTGCAGCGGGATTTCGCGGCCCGGCCTGGCGGCGCAGTGATCGATGGGCGGGATATCGGCATGGTCGTTTGCCCCACGGCGAAACGGAAGATCTTCGTGACGGCGGATGTGGACGTGCGCGCCAAACGACGTGCGTTGGAACTATCGGCCCGTGGGGAGACCGCGGATTTGGCTCAGATCCAAGCGGCGCTTGAAGAGCGTGATCGGCGAGACCGGGAGCGCAGCGTCTCGCCCTTGCTGGCGCCGCCCGACGCCCACTTGCTCGATACGACAAATCTGGATATCGAGCGTTCCGTTGCGAGAGCGATCGCTTTTGTGGAGCGATAGCGTCGTGACGCCATGCGCGAGTTTTGGGGAAGGGCGCACCGGTTTACCGGTCCTTTACGGCTTGGCTTTTCTCTCCTCGGCCCTGCGGCCGAGACGGGAATAGGGAAGGTCGACGCGACGCCGCCGCGGATCGCGCGCACCGCAGAAATTGAATGAGACCGCCGGACACAACCGGCTGGCCGGAAATTGAACAACGTTGGAGATACTGGAACACATGGCCACAGCGGAGACGCAGCAGGAAGCCTCGATGGCCGATTTCGAGGCGATGTTGAATGAAAGCTTCGGCGCGGAAGACGCGCCGCTTGAGGGCACGGTCGTCAAGGGGACGGTTCTGGCCGTCGAAAACGGCCAAGCGATTATCGACATCGGCTTTAAGATGGAAGGTCGGGTCGAGCTCAAGGAGTTCTCCGCACCCGGTCGTACCTCGGAGTTGGAGCCCGGCGACGTGGTCGAGGTCTATTTCGATCGCGTGGAGAACGCCCGCGGCGAGGCCGTGCTCAGCCGTGAGAAGGCCAAACGCGAAGAGGCCTGGGATCGTCTGGAGAAAGCCAACGACGCCGGCGAGCGCGTGGAGGGCGCGATCTTCAGCCGTGTCAAAGGCGGCTTCACCGTGGATCTCGGCGGCGCCGTGGCGTTCCTGCCGGGCAGCCAAGTGGACGTTCGCCCGATCCGCGATGTCGGCCCCCTCATGGGCATGCCCCAGCCGTTCCAAATCCTGAAGATGGACCGCCGCCGCGGCAATATCGTCGTCTCGCGCCGCGCCGTGCTCGAAGAGAGCCGGGCTGAACAGCGCGCCGAGATCGTCGCGCGCTTGCAGGAAGGCGACATCATCGACGGCGTTGTGAAGAACATCACCGAGTATGGCGCGTTTGTGGATCTCGGGGGCGTCGACGGCCTGCTGCACGTGACCGACATGGCTTGGCGCCGCGTCAACCACCCTTCCGAGGTGCTCAACATCGGCGAGACGGTGAAGGTCCAAGTCGTCAAGGTGAACAAGGAAACCCAGCGCATCAGCCTCGGCATGAAGCAGCTGATGGCCGATCCGTGGGACGGCATCGAAGCCAAATACCCGCTGGGCGCCAAATTCTCCGGACGGGTCACCAACATCACGGATTACGGCGCATTCGTGGAGTTGGAGGCCGGCGTCGAGGGTCTCGTGCACGTCTCCGAGATGTCCTGGACCAAGAAGAACGCCCATCCGGGCAAGATCGTCTCCACCTCCCAGGAGGTTGAGGTGATGGTGCTGGACGTGGATCCCAACAAGCGCCGCGTCTCGCTCGGCTTGAAGCAGTGCTTGGACAATCCGTGGGACAGCTTCGCCGCCAACAACCCGGTCGGCGCCGATATCGAGGGCGAGGTGAAGAACATCACCGAGTTCGGCCTCTTCATCGGGCTCGAAGGCGATATCGACGGCATGGTGCACCTGTCCGATCTGGACTGGAGCCGGTCCGGCGACGACGCGATCCAGGATTACAACAAGGGCGACATGGTGCGCGCCCGCGTGCTGGATATCGATGTGGAGAAAGAGCGGATCTCGCTCGGCGTGAAGCAGCTCGACAGCGATCCGTTCGAGACGGCGACCGATGGCGTCAAGAAAGGCCAGGTGGTCACCGCGGTCGTCACGGCGGTCGAATCAGGCGGCATCGAAGTGGAGGTGAATGGCTCCAAGAGCTTCATCCGCAAATCCGACCTCAGCCGGGACCGGAACGAGCAGCGCGTCGAGCGCTTTTCGGTCGGCGACAAGGTGGACGCGAAGATCAGCAACATCGACAAAGCGTCCCGCCGCATGACCCTCTCGATCAAAGCGCGCGAGATCGAAGAGGAGAAAGCGGCCGTCGAACAGTATGGTTCTTCCGACAGCGGCGCGTCCTTGGGCGATATCCTCGGCGCGGCGTTGAAGAACCAGCAAGGCGATCCCGAGTAAGATCCGTCAGAGTTGAACGCCCCATGCCGCGGCCTCCCGTCCTGGGCGGGCCGCCTGCGCTTTTGGGGCGTTTGACACTGGAATGTCTCCGTTCTCAGCCTCATTTATGGGGCGAGTAGGGGATACGGACTTACGGAGGAATGGGATGAGCGCAGACGGCTCTGGAGCCCCGCAACGCAACACCGACACGGAGGTCGGCGCTGGGCTCGCTGCGATCGCCGCCGCCATGCAAGACACGCGGGCGGAAGAGGCGAAAGCGCGTCGTCGCTCGGGCTGGGGCGTCTGGATCTGGCGCGGCTTCCTGATCACCCTGTTCCTCGGCACCATGGTGAGCGCCTTAGTGCGCCAGGCCCCTGTCGCCGGCGACCAAATCGCTCGCTTCACGGTGGAAGGCGTCATCACCGACGATCCAAAGCGCGACGCGCTGCTGCGGAAGATCGCCGAAGAAGACAACGTCAAGGCGCTAATCGTGCGCATCAACAGCCCTGGCGGCACAACCACCGGCGGAGAGGCGCTCTACGCGTCGCTGCGCGAAGTGGCGGAGAGCAAGCCCGTGGTCGCGGTGATGGGCGAAGTCGCCGCGTCCGCCGGTTACCTGACGGCCGTCGCGGCGGACCATGTGATCGCGCGCGGCAACACCATAACAGCCTCGATCGGCGTGATCTTCACCGCGCCCAACTTCCACGAGCTGCTTGAGAATGTCGGCATCTCCGTCGTCGAGCTGAAGAGCGGCGTCCGGAAGGCGGTTCCCTCCCCCTACACCCCGGTGGACCCGGCGGCCCTGCAGTTCGAACGGGAGTTGGTGGATGACAGCTTCGACTGGTTCATCGGCCTCGTCCAAGATCGCCGCGGTTTGGACGACGAGGCGCTGGCGCAAGTGCGGGATGGTCGGGTCTTGACCGGTCGCTTGGCGGAAAAGGCGGGCCTGGTGGACGCCATCGGCGGGCAGGTGGAGGCGGTGGATTGGCTTGAGAACGACCAGGGCCTCACCGCGGATCTGCCGGTTGTCGACCGCAAGATCCCCGAAGAGCGCCAAGGTCTTTTCCAAACCGTAGGGTCCTGGCTCGGCGTTGATCCCATGGCCGGACCCGCCGCTCAATTGGCGGCCAGCCCCTTGGCTCAGCGGGCGGAGCGTGTGCTTGGCGGTCCGTCGCTGATGTCCGTGGTCGATTGAGCGGGGTGGACTTGGCGGTCGTTGCGAAAGGCGCGACAACGGACTTTTCCGCAAGCGATTGACCCGTTGCGCCGCAAGGTGTTCTGTGCCCTGACGACGCGCCGGTGAGGGGACCGGCCCAGGGAGAACAATGCAATGATCAAGTCGGAGCTTATCGCGAAAATCGCTGAGTCCCGCCCGCATCTCTATCATCGCGACGTGGACGCGGCGGTGAGCAAGATCCTCACCACCGTCTCCGACGCGCTGGCGCGCGGCGACCGTGTGGAGCTCCGCGGCTTCGGCGCGTTTTCGGTGAAGCATCGTGACAGCCGCATGGCGCGCAACCCGCGCACCGGCGATGAAGTGCCGGTGCCCGCCAAGCGCGCGGCGCATTTCAAAGCAGGTAAAGAGCTGCGCGAGCGGCTCAATGAGGGCTATTCGCCCACCAAGTAAGGTCCAGCGTCGGGCCGGGCTCAACACCTGGCCCCAACACCCGGCCCCGCCTGCGCCCTTCAGGGAAAGGAGCGCCGGGCGGCTTCATACAGCCAATCAGCTGGATAGCGCCGCCGCGATGTCCGTTCGGCCCGCGGCCTCGGCCAAGTCGCTAAGCCGACGGCCTTTAGGATCGCGGACGGAACCGTCGGCTCCCCTTTCGCTCAGCGCAGCAACCGAATCCCACCGCCCATTGAGCGCCGCCATCCAAATCGGCGTCGCCCAAGCCAGTGGACAATTGTGCGGCGACGGGGGCAGAACCGAGTCCAATCGCGCGTTCAAGCACATTGGATCTTCCGCCAACCGCGCCTCGATCTGGGCGGCGACGCCCGTTGATGCGGCGGTGAAAATATCCATTTCCGCCTTCATCAAAAGCGCGATCGCCCCCTGCTGTTGCGCATAGAGCGCGTGGCCGAGCGGGGGCGCGAAATGCTCGGGATCGCGGAGCCTTGGGTCCGCGCCAGCCTCCAATAGCAGCTCGATCACCGCGTCGCGCCCGCGCCAGGCGGCGGCGTGCAAAGGCGTGCGCGCCGCCCTAGGGCTCAGCTCAAAGCCAAGCTCAATCATGGTCCGGACCGCCGCGAGATGGCCATTTCCAGCCGCTTCCTGCAGCAGCTCGGCTTCGACCTCCGGCGCCTGGCCCATATGGGCGGGCTTTAAGCGCCGCGCGGCGTCGGCGTCGCCCGACATGCAGGCCGCATAGAACTGCGCGCGCTCCGGCAGGGGCGTCGCGTCGCCGCCCTTCGCCGCGATCAGCTCGGCGATCTCAGGCAGACCCCGCATCAACGCCGATTGGTATGGCGTGAACCCCTCGGTGAAGGTCCGATAGCTGTTGTTGTCCGGCGTGTTGATGTCGACCCCATGCTCGATCAGCAAGCGGGCGCGGTCTGCGAACCCCCAGCGCAGCGCGATGATCAGGTTCCAATGCATCGTGCGGTGATTGTCCGGTGTGGCGCCCTCGGCCACGGGCCACCAACTGGTGGGATCGCTGTCCTTCAGGCCATACTCGAGCATCAGCTCGAGATGCGCGTCATCCGGGCTAAAGCAGCGGTTATAGGCGCCCTGGCTCTCATTCGGATGCGCTCCCGCCTCCAACGCGGCGCGGGCGAACGCTTCCATCTCGGGATGCTCCGGCAGCCGGATCTTTCCGCCCTCGCCATCGCCAAAAATGCCGGTGAGCACGGCGAACCGATATGCGCCACCCCAAAGATAGAAGAAGTTCGGATCTGCGCCGGCCTCCAGAAGACGCTTGCCCGTTGGATAGGACGACGCGCCCGGCAAACGCGCATAAGCCGCGTACATCAGAGGGGTCCATTGAAACGGCCCGCCGGGCACATCCACGTCGACGGGCTCGCCCGAGAGCCACCGCTCCAGCGCGGCCTCATCGCCGCAAGCGGCGGCGACATGGGGCGAATGAGATGCGATTTCAGGATGTTCGGCCAGAATGGCGGCGGCTTTCTCGAATTCCGCCGGCCCGCGGGCGTCGTCAGGGCCGTAATGTAGGCAGACGAGATCAAGGAACAGATTGGCCCAGTGCTCCGTGGTCTTTCGCGCGCCGAGCCCGGCGTCCACATGGCGCTTCAACCGCGTCCAGCTGGAGAAGCCGTAGCTGCGCGCGATCACCAGCTGGGCTTGTTGCAGGGTGATGCGGGCGGGATCTCCGAAATACGGGCCGATCTGTTCCAGCGCGGCCGCATCCTGCGCTTTCGCGGCTTGCAGCAATCGTTTCGCCTGGCCCTTGAGGTGCTCAAGCGACGGATGTCTCGGAAGGTCAGCCATTTCGGCCTCCTTTCATATCGTCCGATATCCGCGCCGTCGGACCTGAAAGAAGGTCGGCAATGTATGTCGTCTCGAGAGTCAGATGGGCTAAGCCCTTCCCGCGGATCGGAAGCGCCCTGACGCGCCGCCACGGGGTAGCACGACGGGCGAACCAACAAAAGCCGGCGCCGCTGGCCGCCTCCGGGGCGCTATCCGTTTCCTTCATCGTCTGAGCGCTTTAAACAGCGGAGGCGTTGCGCCGCCGCGCGCGGCGAGACGGGGTGGACGGGCGAAGACAGGTCTGGGCATGCGCACGATTAAACTGTTGTTCCTAGTGTTGATCTCCGTGGTGGCGGCGACGGTGATGGCCACCAATGTGACGCCGCAAGCGTTGTACCTGGCGGGGCCCGACTACACGCGTGACGGCCTTGAGACCCTGCGGGACGATCTGCAGGTCAGCCACATCCTCATCAATCTCGATCCGCTGGGCGTCGCCCCTGATTTGAACCCGGTGATCGCGGTGCAACCGCCGGTGCTGGTGGGGGCGATGTTTGTGTTCGGAGCGCTCGGCGGATGGCTGTTGACGAGCATCGCCGCCCGCAAGATGCGTCGCCAGCTTCGCGAGAAGCGCGATGAGACCATCCTGCTGAAGGCGGAGCTCCATCGCGTGCGCCAAACGCTGAAGGAGGTCGACCACCCGGCCAGCGCCACCACGCCCGCGCTCAGGTGACGACGAGCGCGCAGCCGGAGGGCGCGATCCGTGTGAAGATCTGCGGTTTGCGGCGACCAGAGGACGTGCGGGCCGCGACCATGGGCGCGTCCCCGGCCGCCTATGTCGGCTTTGTCTTCGTCGCCGCCTCGCCCCGCGCCGTGACGGCTCAAGAGGCCGCCGCCCTCGCCCAAGAGACCCCCGCCGGCGTCGAGAAAGTGGGATTGTTCGTGGATCCGACGGACGATCAGATCCGCGAGACGCTTGAGGTCTGTCCGCTCGACATGCTGCAGCTCCATGGCGGGGAAACGCCGGCGCGCGTGGCGGAAATTCGCAGCGCCTTTGGCCGGCCGGTCATTAAAGCGCTGCCCATCGGCGGGGCGGAGGATGTGGCGGCCATCGCCGCCCATGAGGAAGTCGCCGACGAGATCCTGTGCGACGCCAAACCTGGCGCGGATGCGGCGATCCCGGGCGGGTCGGGCCACGCCTTCGATTGGGCGCTGGTCGCCGGTCGCACGTGGCGGCGGCCCTGGTTGCTCGCCGGGGGGCTCACGTCGGAGAATGTCGCCGACGCGGTGGCGGCCAGCGGCGCTCGGCGGCTCGACGTGTCGTCCGGCGTGGAGCGCATCCGTGGGGTGAAGGACCCAGACCGCATTCGCGCCTTCTTGGAGGCCGCCGCGCGCATCGCGGTCCCGCCGCCTGCTTAGATACGGCGCGCCGACGGTGGCCGTGGGGTCCAGCGGCGCGTTTCGGCTGGTCCTCTCGTAAGCCCCGCATTATGGGTCGGTTTAGAGCACGCGACGCGTCTGTCGGACAGCGCGCGCCGGGGATTTCAGGGATAGGGAGAAGGACAGTCGATGCAGCAGGAGGCCCCGCAAAATTCCTACCGGGTCGGGCCGGACGCGGATGGCCGCTTCGGTCAGTTTGGCGGCCGTTTCGTCGCCGAGACGCTGATGCCGCTGATCTTGGACCTGGAGCGGGAATACGCCGCCGCGCGGCAAGATCCGGCCTTCGACGCGCAGATGCAGGACCTTTGGACCAATTACGTGGGTCGTCCCTCTCCGCTCTATTTCGCGGAACGGCTCACCGAGGCGTTCGGCGGCGCGAAGATCTACCTGAAGCGCGATGAGCTGAACCACACCGGGGCCCACAAGATCAACAATGTGCTCGGCCAGATCTTGCTGGCGCGCCGCATGGGGAAGACCCGGGTGATCGCGGAGACCGGGGCGGGCCAGCACGGCGTGGCCACTGCAACCGTCTGCGCGCGGTTCGGCTTGAAGTGTGTGGTGTTCATGGGCGCCACCGACGTCGCGCGGCAGCAGCCCAACGTGTTTCGGATGCGCCTGCTGGGCGCGGAGGTGATCCCGGTCACCGCGGGGCGCGGCACGCTGAAAGACGCCATGAACGAGGCGCTGCGCGATTGGGTGACCAACGTCGCCGACACCTTCTATTGCATCGGCACCGTCGCCGGGCCGCACCCCTACCCCGCCATGGTCCGCGACTTTCAGTCGGTGATCGGCCGGGAGACGCGGGAGCAGATCATGGCGGCGGAAGGTCGGCTGCCGGACAGCCTAGTCGCCTGCATCGGCGGCGGCTCCAACGCCATGGGGCTGTTCCACCCCTTCCTCGATGACGCGGATGTTCGGATCATCGGCGTGGAGGCGGGCGGCCATGGCGTCGATGATCGGCTCGAACACGCGGCTTCGCTGAACGGCGGAGAGCCGGGCGTGCTGCATGGCAACCGCACCTACCTGCTGCAGGACGCCGACGGCCAGATCATCGAAGGGCACTCGATCTCCGCCGGGCTCGACTATCCGGGCATCGGGCCGGAACACGCCTGGCTGCGGGACACCGGGCGGGTCGAATATGTCTACGCGACGGATCAGGAGGCGCTCGAGGCGTTCCAGATGAGCTGCCGATTGGAAGGGATCATCCCCGCGCTGGAGCCGAGCCACGCGTTGGCCCACGTCGCCAAGCTCGCGCCGACCCTGCCCCAGGATCATCTGATGGTGATGAACATGTGCGGCCGGGGCGATAAGGACATTTTCACCGTCGCCGACGCGCTCGGGGTTGATGTGGGATGACCCAGGTTCAACCCAGGCCCGACCGAGACGCCGCCGCGCCCGACGGTCGCTTAGCCGCCCGCTTTCGGACGTTGGCCGCCGAGGGGCGCGCCGCGCTCGGCGTCTTCATCATGGCCGGCGACCCCAATGCGGAGGCGACGCTGGAGGTCTTGAACGGTCTCCCAGCGGCGGGGGCGGACTTTGTCGAACTCGGTATGCCCTTCACGGATCCCATGGCCGACGGGCCGGCGATCCAGGCGGCGGGGCAGCGGGCGCTGGACGCGGGGATGACCCTACCGGGCTGCCTCGATCTGGTCCGCGCCTTCCGAGCCCAGGATGCCGACACGCCGCTCATTTTGATGGGGTACTACAACCCGATCTTCCACCGCGGCGTGGCGACTTTTCTGGAAGAAGCGACCGCCGCCGGGGTGGACGGACTGATTATCGTCGATCTGCCGCCTGAAGAGGACGCGGAGCTGTGCCTGCCGGCGCGGGCGGCGGGGATCGATTTTATTCGCCTGGCGACGCCCACGACCGATGATCGCCGCTTGCCGGCGGTCCTCCGCAACACCAGCGGTTTCGTCTATTACGTTGCGTTCGCCGGCGTCACCGGCGCCGCCGAGGCCAGCGCCGCGGCGGTGGCGCCGGAAGTGTCGCGCATCAAGGCGGCCAGCGACCTGCCCGTTTGCGTCGGATTTGGCGTCAAAACGCCGGAAATCGCCGGCGCGATCGCCTCCGTCGCCGATGGCGTGGTGGTGGGCTCGGCCGTCGTCTCTAAATTAGGGGAAGGCCGCCCCGCCTCCGAAGTGCTCGATTTCGTGCGCAGCTTGGCGGTTGCGGTGCGCGGCGCGCGCGCCAAGGATGGGTTATGAACTGGATCAACAACGTCGCTCTGCCGAAGTTCAACAGCTTCTTCCAACGCCGCGATATGCCGGAGAACCTCTGGCGCAAATGCGACGCGTGCGAGCAGATGGTGTTCCATCGGGACCTGAAGAGCCATCTCTACGTCTGCCCCTATTGCGGCAATCACATGCGCATCAGCCCCCAGGAGCGGCTGGCCTCGCTCTATGATTTCGGCGGCTACACGCTGGTGGAGACGCCGGAGCCCGTGGCCGATCCGCTGAGCTTCCGCGATGAAAAGCGCTACGTGGATCGCCTGCGCGAGGCGCGCCGGACCACCGGGGAAAAGGAGGCGGTCACCGTCGCCCATGGCCCGCTTGGCGAGGTCGACACCGTGGTGGCGATCCAGAATTTCGCGTTCATGGGCGGCTCCATGGGGATGGCCGTCGGCGATGCGCTGCTGACCGCCGCCGAGACCGCTGTCGACCGTAAAGCGCCACTGGTGGTGTTCACGGCCGCGGGAGGCGCGCGCATGCAGGAGGGCATCCTCTCGCTGATGCAAATGCCGCGGAGCACCATCGCCGTGCAGATGGTGCGGGAGGCGGGCCTGCCTTACATCACCGTCATCACCCATCCGACCACCGGCGGCGTCACCGCGTCTTACGCCATGTTGGGCGATTTGCAGATCGCGGAGCCGGGCGCGCTCATTTGTTTCGCGGGCCCAAGGGTGATCGAGCAGACCATCCGAGAGAAACTGCCGGAAGGCTTCCAGCGCTCAGAGTATCTGCTGGAGCATGGCATGCTCGACATGGTGGTGGACCGACGCGCGCTGCGGGAGAAGCTGGTGCGGGTGCTGCGCATGCTGATGGGGCTCTCCCTGCTGCCGGTCGCGCAATTGCCGCAACCCGGGTCGCTCACGGCGGAGGAAGACGCGGCCGAGGCCGCCGCGACGGACGCTGCCGAGGCTGGTGACGCGCCGGACACGCCACCCAAAGCGCGTGCGGCTGAGTAGACCCCTATGGCGAGCGATCAGGCCGGCGGCGGAACAGAACAGCCGATCGGCGCCGAGAGCGACGCGATCCTTGAGCGCCTGCTCAGCCTGCACCCGAAGCGGATTGACCTGACGCTGGATCGCTTACAGCGATTGCTCGCCGCTTTGGATCACCCCGAGAACCGATTGCCGTCGGCGGTCCACGTGGCCGGGACCAATGGCAAAGGCTCGGTCTGCGCCATGCTGCGGGCCGGCTTGGAGGCGTCTGGCGCGCGCGTCCATGTCTACACCTCCCCGCATCTCACCCGGTTCCATGAGCGTATCCGTCTCGCCGGCCGCCTGATCGATGAGAGCGCGCTTGCGGCGTTGCTCGATCGCGCCGAGCGGGTGAATGGCGGCGCGCCGATCACGTTTTTTGAAATCACCACCGCCGCCGCCTTTTTGGCCTTCGCCGAGGCCGAGGCGGATTGGGCGGTGCTTGAGGTTGGGCTCGGCGGCCGCCTCGACGCCACCAATGTGGTCGAGCGGCCTGAGCTCTGTGTGATCACGCCCGTGGCGATGGACCACCAAGAGTTTCTCGGGGACACGCTGGAGGAGATCGCCGGCGAGAAGGCCGGGATCTTGAAGCCGGGGGGCGTCTGCGTCGTGGCCGAGCAGGAGCCCGCCGCCGCCGCGGCCATCGACGTGGCCGCCGAGCGCGTGGGCGCGACGCTGCTGCGCGCCGGGCGGGAATGGCGGGCCTTTGAGGAGCGGGGACGGCTGATCGTCGAGGATCTGCGCGACAATGCGCAAGGTTTGATGGATCTGCCTCCGCCAAAGCTGCTCGGGCGACATCAGATGGCGAACGCGGGCGTGGCCGCCATGGCGCTGCGGGCTTTGGGCGTCGGCGAGGCTCAGATCGCCGCGGGGCTGCAGCGGGTGGAGTGGCCCGCGCGGTTGCAGCGCTTACGCTCCGGGCCGCTGACCACCGTCGCGCCCGGCATGGAGCTGTGGCTCGATGGCGGGCACAATCCTGCCGCGGGCGCAGCGGTGGCGCAGCATTTGGGCGAGATGGGCGAGGATGCGCCGGCCCCGCTCTTTCTCATCTGCGGCATGATGCGGTCCAAGGACGCGGCGGGCTTCCTTGGCGCGTTCCAAGGCCTGGCCCGTCGGGTCTACGCCGTGCCGATCCCCGGCGAGGCCGGCGGAGCCTCGGCCGATGAGATCGCGGCGGCGGCCGTCTCGGTGGGTCTGATGGCGCAGTCCGCAGGCTCCGTGGAGGCGGCGCTGCGCAGCATGGCGGCCGAGATCAAGTATGACTTCGCCGATCCGCATCCCCGCGTGCTGATCTGCGGCTCGCTCCATCTGGCCGGGCATGTGCTGCGCGAGAATGGCTGAGCGGCCGCGCGTCGCAGGTTTCGGGTCGCGCCTTCACGCCGGACGCCGCTAGAGCGGGGACATGGATCGCCTCGACCATCCGAGCGCCCGCTCGCGGCGCATTTCTCTCGGCACATGGGCGCTGCTGGCGGCGCTCGGGGCCATCTGGGGCGCGTCTTTCCTGGCCATCCGCACCGCGCTCGATGAGATCCCGCCGCTCACGTCCGTCGCCCATCGGGTGGTTTGGGCCGCGCTGGCGCTATGGCTGGTGGCGCTGTGGCGCGGTTTGCGCGCGCCGTGCGATCTCCGGCTTTGGGCGGCTTACTTGGCGATGGGGCTGCTCAACAACGTGATCCCGTTCTCGCTAATGGCTTGGGGCCAACTGCATATCGAGACCGGCCTCACCGCGATCCTCAATGCGGGAACGGCGATATGGGGCGTGCTGGCGGCCGCGCTTTTCTTCGCGGAGGAGCGGCTCACAGCCTTGCGCGCCCTCGGTGTCAGCGTTGGCTTCGTGGGCGTGATCCTCGCCACCGGCTTTGAAAACCTGACCGCGTTCGATCCGCGGGCGCTTGCGCAATTGGCCGTGCTCGCCGCCGGCGTGAGTTACGCTTTGGCGGGCGTTTGGGCGCGGGCCCGGCTCGGCGGCGCGCCGCCCTTGGTGAACGCGGCCGGCATGCTCACCGCGTCGGCCGCCGTGGCGCTTCCGCTCAGCATGGCCGTGGAAGGGCCGCCCCGCCTCGCGCTGCAGTCGGAGACCTGGGCCGCCATCGCCTATTACGCGTTGGTCTCCACCGCCCTGGCCTACGTGCTGTACTACCGGATCTTGGCCGCCGCCGGCCCGGCGGTGTTGCTGGTCGTAACCTTGATCAGCCCGCCCATCGCCGTGGCCCTCGGCGCGGCCGTTCGGGCGGAAGCGCTGCCGATCGACGCGTTCGTCGGCTTCGGCGTGCTGGCCGTAGGGCTGGGCCTTCTCGGTGCGGAGAGCAAGCGCGCGCCCTGAGGCGCACACAAAAAAGCCGCGAGCTGCGCCCGCGGCCTCTTGAACGCGCGTCGAGCTGTCTCAGCTGTTTTCCTGGATCCAGGCGGCCAGACGGGCTTTCGGCAGCGCGCCGGTATGCGTCGCGGCGACCTCGCCATCCTTGAAGAGGATCAGCGTCGGGATGCCGCGGATGCCATACTTCATCGGCGCGTCGGCGTTCTCATCGACATTCAGCTTGGCGATGGTGACGCTGTCCTTCATCTCCGCCGCGATTTCCTCAAGCGCTGGCGCGATTTGCTTACAGGGACCGCACCATTCGGCCCAGAAATCCACCACCACGGGCTTGGAAGATTTCAGGACGTCCTCGTCGAAGGACGCGTCTGAAATGGCGATGGTCGCGGGGTCGTCGATGTCCGGCATGGGCGGCTCCTTATTTTTGTCAATTATCTCTGTTGCGCGCCCGGCGTCCCAAAGGGCGTGTCGCTTGGGCGCGCGACTAATCGGTCAGCCTAGCTAGGAAGCCGCCCGGAGCGGGTCAAGCGCCGTGGCGGCCCGTTCAAGCGCCGCGTCGACAGCGCTCTCGGAAATGTGCGCGAGGCTGCGGGATGCGGTCCAGAGCAGTGCGGTCTCGACGGGGCGACCCGGAAACAGCGGCCGCATGGCGGCGCGGTACACGGCGAGCTGGCGCAGATAGGGCTCGGGGGGCGTCGCTTCGGCCATACCGGCGGCGCCGGTTTTGAAGTCCACGATCAACACCCGGCGGGGCTCGACGACCACCCGGTCGATCACACCATGGATTTCGCCGGGCCCAAGCGCGGGGAGAATCGCCGCGAACGGAACCTCCGCGCGGGAGCCTGGACCAAACAGAGCCGCCAGCTCCGGCGCATCCAGCACCGCCAGCGCCTCCGCCACCGCGCCTTCGGCCCAGGAGGCGTCATGCGCGCCGGTCTCCCGGAGGATCCGCTCGGCGGCGGCGGGTCGGGCGGCGGGCGGCAGGGCCGCGAGGCGCTCGAGGAGGCGGTGGATCACCACGCCGCGGCTGGCCGCCACGTCTCGGCGCAGGCGCGGCGCGGCGCGGGACTGCTCCGCGGCGTCGGGTTGCTCTTCATCCTCGCCACCGAGATCTGAGGGTCGGATGTCCGCGGCCGCGGTCTCTTGGACGACCGGTCGCCAGAACCACGCCGGCGCGCGCTTTGGCGCGGGGGCGCGGGGCGGGCGCGTCGCCTCCCGCCGCGCCGGCGTCCCAGCGCCGACCAGCCGCCAGCCCAGCCCCGCCGATCCCGCGCCGGGTTCAGCCGCCGACCCGCGGACCGCCGCGTCGACCGGCGTGGCCACCCTCTGCGCCGCGCCCGCGTCGCCCCAGGAACCATCTTGAGCGCTGTCGGCCTCGAAGGCCGCGGCGCAGAGCGCATGCCAGCTGCCTTCCGGCGCGGAACGCGCGCCGCAAATGAGCAGCCGATCTTCGGCGCGGGTCAGCGCCACATAGAGGAGGCGGCGATGCTCCTCCGCCTCGCGCGCCTTGATCGCTTCGCGGAGCGCCGCCAACGCCTCCGGATCATCGGCGCTGCGCCCGGCCCAGATCGGGGGCGGCGTGCGCCCCGCGCCCTGGTCGCCGAACTTGCTTGGATCCAGCAGCACCGGCGCGCCGCCGCGCCCGCCGCCACTGGAAGGCGCGCCGCAGGTGTCCGGCATCACCACCACCGGCGCTTCCAAACCCTTGGCGCCATGGGCGGTCATCACGCGGATCTCGTCGCGGCCCTGCTCATGCTCCCGCTTAATCTCGATGGCGCGCTGGGACATCCGCAGCGCAAAGGCCTCCAGCGTCGGCCCGCCGCTCCGCTCGAAGCGCAGCGCCTCCGCCAGCAACTCGTCAATGGCGTCCTCGGCCTCCGCGCCCAAGCGCGCCACCAAGCGGCGCCGCCCATCGAGCGGCCCGAGCGCATGGGCGAACAGCTCATAAGGCCGCGCGAAATCGGCGCGCTTGAGCATGGCGGCGAGGAAGCCATACGCCGCCTCAAACGCCGGATGCTCGGCGCGGCGCGCCTGCAATTCGTAGAACAGGCGCCGCCGGCCCGGCCGATAATGCGCCAGGCGGAACAAGCCTTCCTCATCGACGTCACAAAACGGCGAGCGGAGCAGGGTGGCCACGGCCAAATCGTCATCGGGCGCCAGGCAGAACTGCGCGAGGGCCAGCAGATCTTTGACCGCCAACTCCTCGGTGAGGGAGAGGCGATCCGCCCCGGCCACCGGCGCGCCGCGGGATTTCAGCGCCTTGATGATCAGCGGCGAGAAGGGCTCCCGCTGCCGGAGCAGCACCAGAACGTCGCCGGCGCGGATGGCCCGCCCGCGGGCGGGCAGGGGCTCCCGACCGATCCAACCGACGATCTCATCGGCCACCAACTCGGCCAGACGCGCGCGCGGATCATCGGCCGCCGGCGCGTCCACCGGGGCGTCCCAGGGCGGCTCCTCGGTTTTGTCGGCGGCGGGCAAGACAGGCCAGAGATCCACCTGGCCAGGAGCCGCCGCGCGATGCGCGGTGTGGCGCACCACGGGGCCTTCGCCGTTCGCCTCAAAAGAAAGGCCGCGGCGCGCCTCCTCCGGCGCGAACACCCGGTCGACAAAGCGGAGCACTGCGGGGGCGGAGCGGAACGACACGCCCATGGTGACGCTGGCGAACCGGCTCGGCGCGTTCGGGTCATGCTCCCGCGCCGCGGCGGCGCTGCGCATTTCAAACGCGCGCCGCTTCTCGGACAGCAGCTCCGGCGCCGCGCCCTGGAAGCTGTAGATTGACTGCTTTTCATCCCCGACGGCGAAGATGGTGCGGTCCAGCGGCGGGGCGTGCGGCTCGGCGCCCTCGGCCGCGCCTGGCTCTGCGCTCGGCCCGCGGTCGTCAAAGGCGCCGCGGCCGGCGAAGAACTCCTCTGACAGCGCTTCGATGGCGCGCCATTGCTCAGGGCTCGTGTCCTGCGCCTCATCCACAAGGATATGCTCGACCCCGCCATCGAGCTTATAGCGGACCCAATCCCGCGCCTCGCCGCGGGTGAGCAGCGCGACGGCGCTGCGGATCAGGTCGTCATAATCGAGGGCGGCGCGTTCGGTCTTACTTTGGGCGTACCCGCCGAGGATCGCCGCGGCGATGTGGACGGCGGCGCGGCTGTCGGCCAGGCGCTCGGCCGCGTTGATCCGAGCCCCGAGCTCCTCCAGCTCCGTCTGCAGCGCGCGCACCCGGGGTTCAAG
>JBCCTM010000028.1:0-17255 GCA_039198535.1 Pseudomonadota bacterium | reverse complement strand
CGGATATCCGCATCGATACCATGCGGGCGAGCGGCGCGGGCGGGCAGCATGTGAACACGACCGACTCTGCAGTCCGGATCACACACCTGCCGTCGGGCATCGTGGTGACCAGTTCAGAAAAATCGCAGCACCAGAACCGCGCAATCGCAATGCAGGTGCTGCGCACGCGGCTTTATGATCAAGAACGCCAGCGGGCCGAAGCGGTCTTTATCGACATCCCCGCTACGTATATCCGAATAGATACCTGGGGGGCGCGCGGCGCGGGCGGGCAGCATGTGAACACGACCGACTCTGCCGTGCGGATCACACACCTGCCGTCGGGCATCGTCGTCACCAGTTCCGAGAAATCCCAGCACCGCAACCGTGAGATCGCGATGCAGGTGCTGCGCGCGCGGCTCTATGACGCCGAGCGCCAAGCGGCCGATGCGGCGCGGGCGGCGGAGCGCAAAGGGCAGGTGGGCTCCGGCGACCGTTCAGAGCGCATCCGCACCTACAACTTTCCGCAAGGCCGCATCACCGACCACCGCATCAATCTCACGCTCTATAAGCTGGAGCAGGTGTTGGCCGGCGATCTCGATGAGCTGGCCGACGCCCTCGCTGCGGCGGATCAAGCGGTGAAGCTGGCGGCTCTGGAGGCGGAAGGCGCCGCCTAACCTGACGCGGCCGTTTTCGCTCGAGCCTCTCGACGCCGCATGCCGATCCGATGGCTTATGAAGGTGAACCACCGCAACAAAATCGCGGGGATAAACACGACGAAGATCAGGAGCGCGATGCCGATCCAAAAGCCGATGCGATAGGCGGTGTCCTGTTCCGGCGAAAAGCTCTGCCCGGCCGCGGCGAGCACCATTGCGACGCTCAACATCAAGCTGAGCGCCGTGAAAATCAGCGTGAGCACCGCCCAAATCCAGCTGAAAAAGCCGCGCGGCGTCGGCAAGAGATAGTAACGTTCGCGCGCCTCCGGCTTGAAGCGTTTGCCGGCGAAGAACGTCTCGGATTTCTCGCGCAACTCACCCAACACGTCATTGCGCATCTCCGTGAAGCGGGCGCGCTCCGCGTCCGTGTTGGCGGCTTTGGCCAGGTCGCCGAGGCCGCGCTCAAGATCCATCATCAAGCGGATCGACTGTTGCTCCCGCTCCCGCCGCTCGCGCTTGCTTGAGCCGACCAGGCGGTAAGCGATCGGCAGCACGACGAGCGACAGGAGCGGCGCGAGCACGCCTTGGCTGAGCGCATCCTGCAGGATCGCTTGGAAATCGAGTTCGCCCATGGCGTCGCCGTCCCCTCAGTCAGTGTTGTTCTAAGCCGCGCCGGCGCCTTTCGCCGCGCTGTCCGCCTCGTCCCGGAGCCGGCGCATCACCCCGTCATAGCTGCGGAACGCCAAGAAGCGCAGCAGCAGCGCCGCCAGACCCAGCGCGACCGCGCCGCCGCCGAGGAACAGCGCGCGCAACTGGTGTTCGGGATTGCCGACGACGTCGAAATTTGGGTCGTTCCAGAAATCGAACGCCACCGTCAGCAGGAACATCAGCGCGAAATACACCGCGCCGATGAACAGCACGGTCAGCACCGCGCCAAAGGCGGAGCGCGGGGCGGGGATGACGATATAGCGTTCGCTCGGCCGCTTATGCTCTCGCTCGGCCGCGGCGTTCAACTCAGCGATCCGGTCATTGGCCTCGCCGAGGAGCCGGTCGATCATGGCGTCATAGCTCGCCTGGCGCGCGGGATCGGCGGCGGCGGCGCGGGCGGCGCGCAGCCGCTCCACCATGGACAAGGTCTCATCGATCACGGCGCGGCTCGCGTTGCGTTCATCCGCTTTGCTGCGCGTGAAGATCGAGGTCAGCCACGGCAGCAAACCCGAGTAGATCGCGATCATGGCGATGTAATAGAGCGTCTGGTCTTCAATGCCTTCGATCATCGCCTAATTCCCCCTGTGTGCTCGCTTCGGTCTCGCCCTTGAAGCGGGCCCTCGATGCGAGCCCTGACACCAACTCTTGATACCAACTCGTGATACCAACTCTTGGCGAGGCTCCGCCGCGCGGTTAGTCGTGCGGCGACTCTCCGCGCAACATTTTCAGGCGGTTGGACGGTGCGCAATCGATCGGAGGCTTTGGCCGCGGCGTTAACGGCGGCGACCCGTCGCCTCAGCGGGGCTGGCGTGGCGGATGCGCAACGAGACGCCCGGGTGCTGCTGCGCGAAGCGTTGGGCGTCGACGGCCCCGGCCTCGCCGTGGCGCTCGGCTCTGCGACGCATCCGGGCGAGAGTGAAAACCCCGACCTGGCGCTCGCTCGATTTGCTGAGCTGATCGAGCGCCGGGCGGCGCGCGTCCCCGTCTCCCATCTGCTGGGGCGCCGCGAATTCTACGGCCGCAGCTTCCGCGTCGACGGCCGCGCGCTCGACCCGCGCCCGGACAGTGAGACTTTGGTGTCCGCGGCTCTGCGACATCTGCCGTTCGACGCACCGGCCCGCGTGCTCGATCTCGGCGTCGGGTCGGGATGTTTGCTTTTGAGCGTCTTGGCGGAGCGGCCGCTGGCGTCCGGCGTGGGCGTCGATCGAAGCGCCGACGCGCTCACCCTGGCGGCGGAAAACGCGGCGCATCTCTCCGTCGATCCGCCCTTGGGCCCCCGTGTCACGCTCGTCCGAGGCGATTGGTTGGACGCTGCGCCGCCCGGCCCGCCGTTCGACCTGATCCTCTGTAATCCGCCTTACATCGCCTCGGATGATGTCGATGGGTTAGAGCCCGAAGTGCGGCTCCATGAGCCGCTGGAGGCGCTTACGCCGGGGCCGGACGCGCTCGCCGCATACCGCGCCCTGGCCCCGAAGCTTGCGGCTCTATTGTCAGAGCCGGAGGGGGCCGTGCTGTTCGAGGTGGGGCGAGGCCAAGCGGCGGCGGTGCGCGCATTGCTGGCCAAAGTTGGGTTCCGCGTGTCGCTTCTTCAGGATCTTAACGGCGTCGAGCGGGTCGTTTGCGGCGAACTCGCCTGAGATTTCAGCGATGTCGCTCGTCGAAGCGTTTTTGCTTGGTTTTAACGCGGGGCGGCGATAGTTTTCTCCCCGAGGCGATGGTGAGTGACCCGCCGGCTAAGCGATAGATGAGCAGGCCACGGTCACGTCGATCCAAAAATGCGGGTTGCTCGCGCTCAGCGCACGCTCAACCGCATCGCCAGAGGCGGTTTTGTTCGTCACTCGAACATCCTGTTGTTTCGACCCCTGCGCAGTTGTCGATGGCTGGCGAACGCCGGCGGGCTTCTGCGCCACCGCGCTGACAGAGCAGAATGAGACAATCACAAAAATCCAACCGGCCCCGGAATAAAAGTGGACGTAAGCCGAGCGGCCCGTCGCCCAATCGCGTTTATGAAAGCAACGGGCCCGAGGGCAAAGTGCGTGGCACTCCTCAGCAAATTATCGATAAATATCAGTCTCTCGCCCGCGACAAGGCGACGTCTGGCGATCGCATTCTTTCGGAAGCGTTTCTCCAGCATGCGGAGCATTACATGCGTATCCTCAGCGCGGCCCAGCCGCAGCGGCAGGAAGAGCGCGGCGCTGACGACCGGAGCGGCGATGAGCGCGGTGCGGATGAGCGCTACGGCGATGACGGCGGCGAGGACCGTGGCCGCGACGATCGCGGAGACGAGCGTGCGACAGGGCGACGTCGCGATGAGGGGGCGTATGATGACCGCGATGAGGGAGAGCGCGCCGCCGTTGACGGCCTCGCCGTTATCGGCGCGGAGGAGGACGCCCCTGCGCTGATCGACACCCCCGAGAGCGGGACACGGCGACGGGGCCGCCGGCCAATGCGGCGTAAAAGCGAAGAGGAGGGGGGAGAAACCCGTGCGCCGCGCGGACGTCGCCGCTCTCCGCGCGACGGGGACGACGCCGAATTGCCGCTGGACGCGCGCGATGACGCCGGGGGCGAAGAGCGTCGCGAGGCGCCACGCGACCCGGAGATGGGCGACGGTGAGATGGCGGGCGGCGACACGCCGATCCGCGCGGCGGAGTAGCTCCTGCTGCGGGCGGCTCCCTCAGCCAGACCGGGCGGCGACCGCCCGGGCGATGCGAGCGAAATCTTCCGCTGATACCGCGTCCGCTCGGAGCGTGGGCGAAACGGCGGCGCTCTCGAGCAGAGCTTCGATGGGTTGAGACGCCGTCGCATACCCTTTTAGGCTGCTCCGGAGCATCTTCCGTCTTTGGGAAAACGCGGCCGCCGTCACCCGCTCCAACGCCTCCAGCGGCGCGTCGAGTTGCGGCCTGTCCGCGGGCCGCAGGCTCACCACCGCAGACGTCACTTTCGGTGGCGGCGTGAACGCTTTGGGCGAGACGTCAAAGCAGAGCTCGGCGGCGCCGCGCCATCGGGCGAGCACCGCCAAGCGCCCATGGGCTTTGCCGCCAGGCTCCGCGACGATCCGTTCCGCCACTTCCCGCTGCAGCATCACCGTCGCCCGGCGCCACCAGGTCCGTCGCGCGTCGCCGCCATCGCGCAGCCACGCCACCAGCAACGCCGTCCCGATATTATAGGGCAGGTTGGCGATGATCTGCGGTCGTGCGGTCCGGAAATGCGGGCGGGGGTCCACCGTCAGCGCGTCGCCTTCGAGAAGCGTGAATTTGCCGGGCCAGTGCGCCGCGATCTCTTGGAGCGCGGGTAGGCAACGCCGATCCCGCTCGATGGCGATCACGTGCTCCGCGCCTTCGGCGAGCAGCGCGCGCGTGAGGGCGCCGGGGCCCGGGCCGATCTCAACCACCTCGCCGAGAGGCGCGTCACCGGCGCGGGCGATGCGTCGGGTGAGGCTCAAATCTAACAGAAAATTCTGCCCCAGGGCGCGTTTTGGCGTCAGGCCCTCCCGCCGCAACACCGCCGCGATGGTGGGCAGACCATCCTCCGCCAACGGCGTTGCGCCGCCGGCCGCTGATGTCACTGCGCGAGCTCGATCATGGCGTCGCGGCGGAGGTCCGCAACCAAACTGCGCGAGACGATATCGGCTTTGCGTGCGGTCAGACGATCCCGCACCGCGGCCTCGCTCAACTGTTGCGGACCGGAGCGTTGCACGCCGCACAGCATGATGATGTGAAATCCGTTTTGGGAGCGGAGCGGCTGCGTTGTCTCGCCTGGCTTCAGGCTCAACACCACATCGCGCACGGGCTTTGGCATTTGCTCCGCGCGAAGCCGGCCGAGGGGGCCTGAGATCCGGCTGTATTTTGGCGCCAGCTCCCTGATTTGACTGCAGCTCTTGAGCTGCGCCTTCACCCGCAGCGCCTCGCGCGCGGCGTTCTCCACATCGCGTCTTGGGGCGGTCGGACCGACATCGACGACGATCTGCCGGACATCATAGACAGGGGGGCCGGGCTTCACGTTCTTCGCGGCCTCAACCTCAGTCTCCACCTCGCCTTCGCTGGGCCGGATTTTCGAGAGATGGCCGCGGCGGAGGTACTCATTCCAGGCCAGGTTCACCCGCAGACGCCGCTCGAAGGCCGAGCGGTCGACGCCCGCCTTGCGAAGCCGGGCGATGAACGCGTCTTCCGTGCTGCGGTTGCCTTTAGCGATGTTCACCACCGCTTCGGCGATCTGCTCTTTCGTGATGTTGACGCCGCGCCGCGTCGCCTCTTTCCATTTCAGCTCTTCGTCGATCAGCTCTTCCCGGGCGCGCGCCCTCAACTGAGCCGGCTCGCCGCCGCCGGTCTCCAGACGCAAAAGCCGGGCGCGCTGAGCCACATCGTAACCGGTGATCACCTCTTCGCCGACTTTCGCCACCCAGGCGAAAGGTGTGGATTGCTCTTGCGCGACCACCGGCGCCGATCCAACCCACAGCGCCGCTGCGGCGGCGATGGCGACGCCGCCGATCGCGCGGTGCAATAGCAACCGAGGCAGGGACGGAGCGTGAGGGAGGGAGGGGCAGGGCTCGGGCATCGGACCGCCTCTTAGTTCGCTGCAATGGTTTTCATGTCGCGTGTCTCAATTGTCGCGGGAATGCAAGCCCCAGGCCGACCCCATCACGCGACTGGATCGAGACGGTCAGAGATCGTCGATGAAACCCGCCCAAATCGTGGCGACTATTCGACGATTGTCTTGAGGCTCAGGCCGACGCCGAAATTGGTGGACTGCGGCGCGTCCACGACTGAATTGAACCGGCGTCCCACTTTGAGGTCGAGGATCAAGCACTCATCCTCGTAACGCAGGACCGCATCGGCGTTCACAAAGCGCTCCAACTCCAAGTCGCGCCGCGCCGCGCCGCTCAGGCTCCAAAATTCGGTCAGCATTAGATTGGCCGAGCCTTCCACTTCCTGTCGATCCACCGGCGAGCCGGCGCCGGGGTCGGCTTCGAGGAAGGCGTAGGTGGCCCGAAGCGTGAGGCGGTCGAAAAACTCGCCGCGCATATACGCTTCATTTCTGGCGAGCCCGAAGCCTGTGTCCGCACGGAAACGTTGGCCCACGGCGATATTGCGTCCGAAGCTGGCGCTGTCGAAGCTGATCTGCCACGAGCCCACCAAGTCGGACACTTCATCCTGCAGACCGGACTCGTCCGTGAAACCGAGATTGGGCCTGAGGCGGTAGGACTGCCCGATCGTCACATCGATGTTCGGCCCGCCGTCGCGCGCGATGCGCTGATAGCGGAGCCCGGCGGAGGCGCGCGGCCCGTCTTCCCACCGGTCAAGACCGGGATATCGGCTTTCATCGAAGAGGCTCAGCGTGTCGAGCTCAATGTCGATGCTGTCCTCATTGGGGATTTGGTCGATCTTCGCGCCGCCATAAGGCGCGTAGACCAGCGTGGCCACGGGCGAGACCACATGGTCGGCCGTCGCCGTAGAGAGGCCCCAAGGGTATTCCGCACCCAGCGACGCCAGCGGAAGCGCGCGTCCCACGAAGTCGTCATCGAAGGCCGCATCGTCATTGATGAAGTATCCGTCTCCGCGGATGCTCGCCGCGGCGTCGAAGACAACCCCCGCTCTGGTGGTGATCTGCCGATCCCATCGCGCCTCGCCGCTCAAGCGCCGGACGTCGCGTCCTTCGTTACGATTGAGCGCGAGCGCGGCCCCCGAAAACGTCGCGACGCCGCCGACGATGGACGGGCCTTGGAAGGTCTGCTCGAAGTCGATGTTGGGCAGAACAAGGGGAATTCGCCCAGCCGGATCGTTCTGTCGGAAGCTCTGGAAATACGTGCCTTCGCCCGCGATGAACCCTTCATCGCCAAAACGTTGAACAAAGACGTTCGACCGCGTGCGGTCGACTGAGTCGAAGTCGTATCGGCGGAGATAAGTGTCGTCCGAGGCGAAATACGCGCGGTAGCCGGCGACGAAACCGTCGCCGAGGCCAAAATCTCCCAATTCAAAGCGCCCGTCGCCGATGAAATGACCGCGAAACCCTTTCTCAAGGTCGTCGTCGCTGTATGTGGCGCTCCCGCCCAAATTGAACTTGCCAAACTGCTCCCAAAAGCGCCCCTCAAGCTCCAGGACCGGGAGTTCCTCCGTCGCCAAAAACGGCGTTATCGTCACGTCTCGATTGGGCGCAATCGCCCAGAAGTATGGAACCTTGATCGCGTTCCCGAGCGTTTGGGTCTGCAGATACTCCGGCGCTAAAAATCCGCTTCGCCGCTTTACGGACGGATCCGCGTGGCTGAAGAACGGAAGATACCCCACTGGAACGCCCAAAACCTCGAAGACCGCGTCTTCATAGATGATGTCCCGCTTGTCCTCATCTTGAACGATCCGCCGCGCGCGGATTTGCCAAACGGGCGTTGGGTTATCTTCACAGACCTCACAGGGGCTAAACACCGCTTTTGAAAGCGTTGTGAACCGCCCTTCGACGCGGCTGCCTTCCACGGCGGCGATCCGGCCCTGACCATCGCTGAGGACGGCGCGCGCGCCTTGGATCAACCCGTTCTTAAGCTCGCTGTCCAGCGCTGCGCCGTCGGCGGCGAGGACGGAGCCGTCTGGATTGATGAGGCGGACATTGCCCGTCGCCTCGACCTCATCTTCCAAGCCGCGGTAGACGATGCGATCCGCCCGCAACACGCGATCGCCGAAGAACACCCGCACGTCGCCGGTCGCCACCACCGTCTCGGTATTGGGGTCGTAATCAATCTGATCTGCTTCAAGCGTCGCCAATTCCCCTTCGCGCACGCCCCCGCCCAGGCGTTGGCGAAGTTGGTCGCCGAGTTCTGGGGAGCGCGACGCGGAGGCGTCTCGCGTTTGAGCCGTCGCCTCGACCGCAACGCCCGCGGCCAGCACGACGCCCACAGACACCGCAACGCCGAGGAGCAGGGCGAATAGGGGCGCGCCGGCTTGCTCGCGAAGACAGCCGCGGAGCCGCACGCCAAAGGATTTTAACGCTGTCAGGCGCGACCCTGTCATGCGCTCTTCACCCCACCTCACGCCAAAACCCGCCAGTTTCACCACCCCGCTTGCGCGACCAAGGGGACCCACCGGCCTCGAGGCTCGCCAATCTCGCGTCCAATCGCGTCAGTCCGCGCGCGGCGCGCGGAGGCGTGGACTGCAATTCATGCGCCGAAGCTATCGCCACCATTGGCGGACGCCCATGGCGCAGGCGAGCGGCCGCGCGGTTTCGCGCCCGCTGTGGTGACGCCGCCACCGTTTGCGATAACGCGTTGATCCAGAACCTTTTTTCGCCGACAGATCTCGACATTCTCCGGGCTTAACCCTCTTCGAAATGGAGCAATAATCCCGCCGCGAACATCATCGCCGCCGCTGGCGGTCCCCATGCGGCGGGCGCCGCGAGAATATGACCGCTCGCCGCCAGCGCTTGGGCGATATCGAACAGGAAAAAGATCACAAAGCCGGTCATGGTCGCATAGAGGGCCATCATGCCCAAACCGCCGAAGCGCGCATGGCGCATGGAAAACGCCGCGCCGAGCAGCGACATCGCCGCGAACACCAGCGGGGCCGCCAACGACACATGCAAGTGCAGCACATGGCGGCGCGAGGAGAAGCCTTGCCGCTCCAAGGTTTCAATGAACTCGGGGAGCCGCCAAAAAGGGATGGTCTCGGGCGGAGAGAAATTGTCGATGATCTGGTCCGGCGTCAGATCCGTCGGCAACTCGAAAAACGCCCGCACGCGGCGATCTGCAGGCGTGTTCGGGTCGCCGGGCTGAAAACGGTGGATCACCGCGTCCTCTAAGCGCCAATATCCTGGGTTGAGCCGAGCCGTCGCCGCGTCGACCCGGCCCACAACCTCATGATCTCCCTCGAATTGGTGGATCGTGACGAGGCCGAGATCCGTGCCGTCGGAGTTACTCCGTTTGGCGTGGATCACGGTCTGTGCGGTGGCGTTGCCCTGTCGAAGCCAAAGTCCCGTACTCGACACGGTGACGAGGCTTTCATCATCGTTGAACACCTTCGCCTGCAAGCGTTCGAAGCGATCGAGCAGCGTCGCCGATATCGGATTATAGACGCCGGTGGCGAACGCCCCCACCAAGGCGGCGGTCGCCAAAACGGGGAGCGTCAGCCCAAGCGCCGAGACGCCTGCGGCCCGCGCGACCACCAATTCGCTGGAGCGTGACAGGCTGGCGTAGGTCCACATGGCCGCGAGCAGCATGGCGTAGGGCGCGGCTTCTATTGAGATGGACGGGGCCCGGAGCGCCGCCAAGCCGAGCAAGACGCCAAAACCGATATCCGCGTCTTCTCCGGCCCGCCGGGCGAGCTCCAGCATGTCGAACGTAGTGGCGAGGACCAGCACGCCTGCGAAGACGTAGATGACCGAGAAAAAGAACCGGCGCGCGATGTAGAACGCCAAGGTCATCGGGCGCCCCGCCGCATCTGCGCTCCGGGTCGGCCAGGCAGAGCCGCTCCGGCGCGGCCGCGTCCGCCGCCCAGATCCGCCGTCGCCCCGCCTCGAACCGCCTCGCTGAGCTGAGCCCGCGCCAAATAAAGGATCGAGCCCATGATCGCGAGGATCGGGATGGCGTACAGCAAAGGCCACAGTTCGGGCGCGCTGGTGAGCATGCTTTTGGCGCCGAGCCCCGCGACCCGCGCCGCGGCCCCCAGCAGCAACGCCGTCGCCACGGCTCCAGCCGCGCCGCGACGGTCAAATCCGGCCCCCAGCATCACGGCCGCCGCCAACAGCGGCAGCGCCAAACCATAGAGCGGCGCGGAAAGCTGTTCATGGCCCTCCGCGATCATCTTCCCATACGCCCGAGGCGACATCTGATCTCGGTCCGGCGGGTTGATGAGCTCGTGGAAATAGCGCTCGGACGGCTTCCGCGCGCGGACGCCGCCGTCTTCCATGAAACTGGCGAGATTGTAGGCGAGGCGGTCAAACCGCAGCAAAGACAGACGCTGCGCGCTGTCTTCGACTTGCTGCGCTTGACCGTCGAACATCACCAGCGCCGGGCCGTTCTCACTCTCGGTCAGCACGCCGCGCTTGGCGATATAGGTGACCGTTCCCCGCTGCGGATCGCTCGAATCCTGCACCAGGAGGCCCCGCATCTCGCCCTCCGGGGTGATCTCTCGGATGTACACCGTCAAATTCTTCGCCGGCGTCATAAACCGCCCGTCGCGGATTAAGCCGGCCGCCAGATCGCCGCGCACTTCCGCCAGGCGATCTCGCATCACCCTCGCCGCGGTGGGCATCAGATAAAGCGTGTCGACGGCCAGCATCGCCATGAGCCCCAGCCCCAGGATCGCGATCGGACGTGTGAGCGCTAACTTGCTGAAACCGCTTGCGAATGCTGCCGCCAATTCGCTGTCGGTGATGAGGCGATGGAGCGTATAGACCGTCGCCGCAAGCGCCCCAAGCTGGAGGACGATGGAGAACACCGTCGGCAGGAGCAGCAGCGAAAACTCGACGAAAACCCGCGCGCCTTGGTTGTTGTTCACGACAATGTCGATGATCCGCAGCGACTGTGTGAGCCAGACGACGCCGGTGAGCACCAATACAAAAAACACCAGTGGGCCGAGGGCCTGGCGGATGATGTAGCGGTCGAAGGTGCTCACGGGGCGCGGGCTCCTGTCCGGCGTGGTCCGAGCTTGGGCGCCGCGCGCTTCGGGCGGGCCACAGCGTCTTAGCGTCCCGCGCCTCCCACGGCCAGTGTCAACGCGGGCGCCCGGGCGCAGATCGGCGCGCCACTCCGTCGCCCTCAGCCCCCTTCCGCCGCCTCAAGCCGTTCCAGCGCGTCGAGCCAGAGCGCCTCGGCGCGCTCCAGGCCCGCGTCGATCTCCGCGCGCTTGCGTCCAAGGCTCTCCAAAGTGTCGGACGCCCCCGCGTAGAGTTCAGGGTCGGCCAAGCGCTGGGCCACCTGCGCTTTCATCTCTTCGAGCTTTCGCACCCGCTCCTCGCACGCGATGGCCTCGGCGCGTAGGGGCGCCAGGGCGCGGCGTTGGTCGGCCCCGGCGCGTCGTTTGTTCTGGCGGCCTTCCCGTGGCGGCGGCGTCGGGGCGCCGTCTGGTGGCGCGCCGGCGGAATTGGCGGCGGAGTTCGCGTCGGGTTTCCCAGTGAGTTTTCCGGCGAGTTTTTCGGCGGGGTCGGCGGCGGGGCCGTTTGTTTTTGACAGCGCGATCTGACGATAGGCGGCCATGTCGCCTTCAAAAGGGGCCACGCCGCCCTCGCCAACCCGCCAGAGACGATCGGCCACGGTCTCCACCAGGTCGCTGTCATGGGAGATCAGGATCACCGCGCCGGCGTAGCCCGTGAGCGCTTGGGCCAGCGCAGCGCGGCTCTCAATGTCGAGATGGTTGGTGGGCTCATCCAGAATCAGCAGATGGGGCGCGTCGAGGGTCGCCAGGGCCATCAGCAGCCGGGCTTTTTGCCCGCCGGAGAGTTTTTCAACGGGCGTCTCCGCCAAAGCGCCCGGCAATCCCGCCGCGCCCAGCCGCGCGCGGAGCTTCGCGGGCGGCTCCTCGGGCCTCAATCGACGCAGATGCGCCACCGCGTCTTCGCCCGGGGTCAGCCCGTCCAACTGATGCTGCGCAAAGTAGCCGATGCGGAGTTTGCCGCTCCGGGTGATTTTGCCCGCCAAGGGCTCCAATGCCCCGCAAATCAGTTTGGCGAAGGTGGATTTGCCTTGTCCGTTTTGCCCGAGGAGCGCGATGCGGTCCTCCGCGTCGATGCGCAGATCGAGCCCGGAGAGAACAGCCTTCCCGCCATAGCCCGCCGCTGCGCCGTCCAGCGCCACCAAGGGCGGGCTCAGCGTCTCGGGATCGGGAAAATCAAAGGCGGCCACGCCCTCTTCGGCGATGGTGACGATCGGCTCCATGCGCTCCAACATCTTCAAGCGCGCCTGCGCCTGCCGCGCCTTGGTGGCCTTGGCGCGGAAGCGGTCGACGAAGCTTTGAATGCGAGCGCGCTCCGCATCCTGGCGCCGAGCTTCGGCTCCGATCTGCGCTAACCGCTCCCGCCGCATGGCGGCGAATTTGTCATAGGGCACAGGGTAGTAGGCGAGGCTCTGCTCCGAGAGATGCAGCACGCCGTTCACCGCGCGGTTCAGCAAGCGCCGATCATGGCTGATCAGCAGCACCGTGTTTGGGTAACGGGCGAGGAAAGCCTCGAGCCACATCACCCCTTCAAGGTCCAGGTAGTTGGTGGGTTCGTCAAGCAGCAACAGATCTGGCGCCGCCAGCAGGGCGCCGGCCAGCGCCGCCCGCATGCGCCAGCCCCCAGAGAACGCGGCCGAGGGTCGAGCTTGCGCCGCGGCGTCAAAGCCGAGCCCGCTTAAGATGGCCGCCGCCCGAGCCTCGGCGGAATGCGCGCCAATATCGGCCAGGCGCATTTGGATCTCGGCGATGCGCCCGGCGTCTTCGGATGTGATCGAGCGCTCAAGCGCCTCCGCCTCGCGCAGGAGCGCGGCGCGCTCGGTGTCATGGTCAAGCACCAGGTCGATCAACGGAGCGTCGGTGGCCGGCGCCTCTTGCTCCACGCCCGCCACTCGCCAGGCCCGCGGGATCTCGATTTCGCCGCCATCGATCGGCAACTCGCCTCTGATGGCCCGAAAAAGCGTGGTCTTTCCTGATCCATTCCGCCCGACGACGCCGACCCGACGGCCCGCCGGCGCCATGGCCGAAGCCTCGCGCAGCAGCACGCGGCCTTGGATGGAAAGCGTCAGATCCCGGATAGCGAGCATGGCCCTTCCTGTGGGTCTCTTGGCGCTACTGTCCGCCGTTCTGCTCTTCAACTAACGTTTTGAAGATGGCGTCCCATTGTTCCGGCGAGACGGCCAGCACTTGGCTCCACACATAGCCCGTGCAGTTGAAGTAACCCGCGGCGTCTCCGCGCTCGGCCAGCATGTTTTTGGCGAGGAGCGTGCCGGACGCCTCTTTGGCCATGAAGCTCGGCAAAGAGCCCGGGTCGATGGTGCCCTGGCTGGAGTTTGGTCCGTAGATCGGCATTTCGGAGACGATGAAATTAAAGCGCTCCGGGATACTCGCCGTCTGGAAGTCGGCCGTGAACAGGCAGGCTTCCGTCGGATCGAACTTGTCGGGCGCCGGCGCTTTGTAATCGGCGCGGGGATAGAGCGCGATGGCGTCAAGCTCAGAAAACTCGGGCGAGCTCGGGTCGCTAAAGATGAAGACCACAATGGGTTTCTGGTCATCTTTGAACACGCCAAGATAGACGTCGGAGCCGCGATCTTCGTCGCTCTGCGCCACCGCGGGCGTATGCGATCCAAGGATCAGAGACGCCGCCACGGCCCAGGCTGCTGCGGCGGCGCAGGCGGCGCGCCTGAGCCCATAATACGATGTCGAGTTGGTCCCATCAGCTCTATCGCACGTCATCGCACCCTCCATCGGCCCCTCAACCAGGCCTCATCTTCCCCGCGGTCGGCGGTCCTACCGACTTTCAGCCCGCAGCGCAAAGGGCGGCGCCGCCGCGCCCCTCATGGCCATCCGACAGCGGCCATCGCCGCGCCGAGAAGCGCCGCCGCCGCCACCACGGCCCAGGGCGGGGCGTTGAACCAATGCAACGCGACGCCGCTTAACAGGGCGATTGCGGCCGAGCTGGGGCCAGTGACGCCCGCAGAGAGCACTGGGTTGACGAATGCGGCCGCCAGGAGACCAACCACGGCCGCGTTCACCCCGGCGAGGGCGGCGCGCGCGCGACGGTCTCCCCGGAGCGCTGACCAAAACGGCGTGACGCCCACCACCAGAAGGGCCGACGGCGCGAAGATCGCCGCCAAGGCGATGACGCCGCCCAGCACACCATTAGGAGACGGGTCCGCGGCGGCGCCTAGATAGGCGGCGAAGGTGAAAAGCGGCCCAGGGACGGCCTGAGCCGCGCCATAGCCGGCGACGAAGCTCTCCGCCGCCACCCAACCGCGGCCCACGGCGTCCGCCTCCAACAGCGGCAACACAACATGGCCGCCGCCAAACACCAGCGCGCCGGCGCGGAAATAGGCCTCCCCCATCTGCGCGGCTTGCGTCGCCTCCGCGGGCGCGCCCGCCGCCGCCAGGAGGGGCGCGATAAACGGGCTCGCCAGCAAGATCAGGGCGAGGAGCGCGAGCGCCGCTGCGGCGACGGAGCGGGAAACGGGCGCGGGTGGCGCGTCCTCTTTGGGCGGCGTGTTGGCGTCCTCCAGTTCGTGAAAAAGCCGCGGGCCCAGCGCCACGCCCGCCACCGCGCCGCCGAGGATCACGCCGAGCTGCGCGAGCAGGGCCGATCCCGGCCCGAAGGCGCCCGTGAGCCCCAAGGTCACGAGCGCGGCGGCCGAGAGCGCCGCCAAGACCGCCCGCGGCGCGTCCGGCGCGAGGCTCCGCGCCATGCTCCAGAGCGCCAGGGCCACCACCGCCACCGCCGCCGCCTTCACACCCATGAGCCAGCCCGCCGCGCCGGCGTCGGGCGTGAGCGCGCCTACCCCCAAGGCGAACAGGATCAGCGCCGCCGCCGAGGGCAGGGTGAAGCCCGCCCAGGCCGCGAGCGCGCCCCAACCGCCGCCGCGCATCAACCCGATCGCCAGGCCCACCTGCGAGGACGCCGGGCCTGGCGTGAACTGACACAGCGCCACAAGCTCAGCGTAGGCGGCGTCTGAGAGCCATCGACGTCGCTGGACGAACTCCTCCCGGAAAAACCCCAGATGCGCGACCGGTCCGCCAAACGAGGTGAGGCCGAGGCGGAGGAAAATGGCGAAGATCTCCCGCGGCGAGGACAGGCGCCCGCGCGCCGCGTCACCCTCGCTCCCATCCCGATCCCGATCCCGATCCCCATCCCCATCCCGATCCCGATCCTCGTGCTGGCCGCGTTCCATCGCCGATCCCCCCCTCCACTGGTGATGACCGTCCTGCGACGCCGTGGCGCCGGCGGCGCTCGCAAAAGCGATTGCGCTTCCCGCCCTGCGCGGGCGTAGACCGGGCGGACACCGTTAGGAGGCCAAATGACCCCGCCGCTCCATACGCTCTACGGCGTCGAGATGTCCTACTTCACCGGCAAAGCGCGGGCCTATCTGCGCTGGAAAGGCGCGCCCTTCGTGGAGCGGCCTTCCGATGCGGCCTTCTTTAAGGAGATCTGCCTGCCGCGGCTCGGCTACGCGATGATCCCGGTGTTGGTGGCCCCCGATGGCGAGACGCTGCAGGACACCACCACCATCATCGACCATTTCGAGACGGCGCACGCCTTCGGCCCCACCCTGACGCCCATGGGCGCGGCGCAGCGTTTGGCCTCTGAGTTGATGGAGCTCTACGCCGACAATTGGCTGTTGCTGCCCGCCATGCGCTACCGCTGGGCCTATGACGCTGAGGCCACGATCCTTGAGTTCGGCATGAACCTCGCGCCGGACGCGCCGGCCGCGGCGCAGCGCCAGCTGGGCGAGCAAGCCAGCGCCATGTTCCGCGGCGCGCTCCCGGCGCTCGGCGTGACGGAGGCCACCGCGTCGGCGGTGGAGGCCTCTTATCGGGCGCTCCTGCAGGAGCTCGACACGCATTTTCGCGCCCATCCCTTTCTCCTCGGCGCCAAACCCTGCGCCGGCGATTTCGGCCTGGTCGGCGCGCTTTACGCCCATCTCTACCGGGACGCCACCGCCGGCGCGCTGCTCCGGCGCGACGCTTTGGCCGTGGCGCGATATGTGGAGCGCATGATGCAGCCCCCGCCCGTGGCGGTCTGGTCGGCCGAGGGCGACTACGCGCCGGACGATCAGATCCCGGAGACACTCATTCCCGTGCTCCGCCGCATGATGGATGAGCAGGGCCCGGTGCTGGCGGACACGCCCCCGCGTCTGGCGGCGTGGAAGGCCGCGCATCCAGGCGAGGCGATCCCGCGCATGATCGGGACCCACGCGTTCAGCCTGCCAAGCCCGGAAGCCGGCGGCGCCCGGGTGACCGGCCAGAGGGCGGTGTTTCCCTATCTCGTGTGGATGCAGCAGCGCGCCCGCGCCGCCTATGACGCCAGCGACGGCGCGGGCCGGGCCCGGGCCGACGCGCTGCTCGACGCCTGTGGCGGCGCTGTGATCCGAGAGACCGCCATCGAGGCTCCGGTGGCGCTGGTGGATCACCGCCTCCGCTGGGCTTGAGGACATCAGAGAAAAGAAGGGGCGGCGATGATGGGCGCATTGAGAGGAAAAGTGGCGGTTGTGACCGGGGCGAGCCGCGGCATTGGCGCGGCGGCGGCGCGGGCGTTGGCGGCGGAGGGCGCGTCGACGGTGCTGGGCGCGCGGTCCGAGGCGGCGCTCGAGACGGTGGCGGCCGAGATCCGAGGCGCGGGCGGCGAAGCTGTCGCCCAACGCGTTGATGTGTCGTCGTACGGGGAGGTGACCGCTTTGGTGGAGACGGCGGAGACGCGGTTCGGTCGGGTCGACATCCTGGTGAACAACGCCGGCGTCATCGAGCCCATCGCGCGCCTCGAAGAGAGCGACCCGGCGGCATGGGCGCAGATCCTCTCCGTGAATGTGACCGGCGTCTATCACGGCCTGCGCGCGGCGCTGCCGAAGATGGCGGCGCAAGGCGGCGGCGTGGTGGTCAACATCAGCTCTGGCGCCGCGGTGGGCGCCTTGGAGGGGTGGAGCCATTACTGCGCGAGCAAGGCGGCGGTGCTCTCGCTAACGCGCTGCGCCGATAAAGAGGCCGGACCGCGGGGCGTGCGCGTGGTGGGGCTTAGCCCGGGCACGGTGGCCACGGACATGATGGCGGCGATTAAAGCCTCGGGTGTGAACCCGGTGAGCCAACTCGATTGGGACGCGCATATCCCGCCCGATTGGGCGGGGCGCGCCGTCGCCTGGCTCTGCACGGCCGACGCCGCGGAATTCCACGGTGAAGACGTCTCCCTCCGTGACGAGGCGATCCGCCGGCGCGTTGGGCTGATCGCTTGAGAAGACAAGGCCCATCGCCGCTCAGCCCGCGG
>JBCCTM010000027.1:0-17372 GCA_039198535.1 Pseudomonadota bacterium | reverse complement strand
TCCGCGATCTCAGACACCTCCGCCCGGTCGGATCGAAGCGTGTTCACCGCAGCCTCCCCGTCCGGATAGCCGAGCGCCATGCCGCAATAGATGACCTCATGCTCGGCCAGCCCGAAATGCGCGTGCGCGGATTTACGCACCATGCCCCAGGCCTCTTGCATGCAGGTCGCCAGCCCTTTCGCATGCGCCGCGAGCGCGATGGATTGCATCAGCATGCCAAGATGCGCCCATTGCCCGTTCCCCATGCCGCGGTCGATCACGAAGAACAAGCCCAACGGCGCGCCGAAAAAGTTGAAGTTCTGAGAGACCCAGCCGAGCCGCGCGGCTTTGTCCTCCCGGGGAATGCCCAGCAGCGCGTAGAGATCCTCTCCAACCTTGTAGCGCCGCGTTCGGTAGGGCTCGCCCAGGCCGCTTGGATAGATCGGGAACTCCTCCGCCTCGCCCAGCGGGTTCGTCGCCAGCGTCTTCATCGCCATCTCTGCGACCGCGTCGCGCGCGGCTCCGGACACGACGATCATCCGCCAAGGCTGCAAATTGCCGCCCGAGGGCGACCAGCGCGCGGTGTCCAGGATGTCGCGAACGCTGGCTTCTGGCACGGGTTTGTCCAGGAAAGCGCGGATGGAGATGCGGGTTTTGAGCGCTGTTTCGACCTGCATCAGGGTCTCCTTTTCAGGGGCGGCGGGCCGGGGCGGAAAGACGCCGCGGCGTATGAAGCAACCCGTTTCTCGCGCGGCGATCCCAACGGGCGCAAGCCGCAGTTTCGCAGCGGAATGGCGCGTTGATCGCCATGTTTTGACCGTTCACCCGCTTCAGAGGACTGATAATTCGCGCTGCGTTTGCGAAACGGCGTTGCGTCGCTCGCGCGCGCGCCCCAAAACTCCCCCGCGGTCATCGCGCGCGCCTGGGGCGTGAGATGCCAGGCTCGGGGAGCGCGCCGGCGCGGGATGCTCAGCGGCGGGGGAAGAAGAACCATGGCGATCGACGCGGCGCACGCCGTTGGGGAGGCGAAAGTCGAAGACGAGGCTGATCGCGTTCAGCCCGCGCGCTCCGTCTCAGCGCCCCAGCCGTCAAAGGGTTCGAGCGACGAGAATTTCCCGGTGGGCTCCTGGCTGATTGCGCCCGCCTTGCGTCCGGTGGTCGCCCATTATTACGCGTTCGCCCGCGCAGCCGACGACATCGCCGACGACCCAAATTTAACGCCCGACGACAAGATCGCCCGGCTCGACGCCATGGATCGAGCGCTGACCGATCGCAGCTTGCCTGTCGCGGCCCAACTCGCCGACGACCTCGCAGGGCTCGGCGTCTCGACGGATTGCGCCAGCGACTTGCTGATCGCCTTTCGGCAAGATGCTCGGGTGACCCGCTATGAGAGCTGGGACGCGCTCTTGGGATATTGCCGGCACTCCGCCGATCCGGTGGGCCGCTTTCTGCTCAGCATTCATCGCGAAAGCGATGCGGCTTTGTCGGCGTCGAACGCGCTCTGCACGGCGCTGCAGGTGCTGAACCATCTGCAAGATTGCGGGGATGATCGCCGCGCGCTCGACCGGGTGTATCTGCCGCTCGACATCCTGGCCGAGGAGGGCGTCGACGTGGACGCTCTGGACGCCGCCGCCGCATCGCCTGGGTTACGCCGCGCGTTGGACCGTGTGCTGGATTTGACGGAGCCGCTGATCGATGAGGCGCTGACCTTGCCATCGCGCCTGCGCAGCCGTCGGTTGGCGGCCGAGAGCGCGGTGATCGCGCGTCTCGCCCGGCGCTTGGCGGAGTTGCTGCGGCGCGGGGACCCGTTGGCGAAGCGGGTCGCTCTGTCAAAGGTTGATTTCGCCCGCGCAGGCGCGTTGGGCGCGCCGTTTGGATGGTGGGTCGCGGGATCGCGCATCTAGGCCTGCGAGGCCGTCAAGCCGGCGAGAAGGTTTGGGCGACAAGGTCTGGCGCAAGGGCCAGTGGGCTCTGGGCGCGTAGGCTGTGGAAATGGGGGCGATGTGACGAGGAACGACGGATCAGAGCTGTCCGATTTGGCGCTTGGCGTGGAGCCGCGTCGCGCGTTCGCCGGGTCGCCGCCGACACCGCGCTCAACGTTGACGGGCGCAGGCGATGGCCCGCCGGTCGATCCCGAAGAGGCGGCGCTGACGCCGATCGCTGCGGAGGCCGGCGCATCCTCCCCTTCGCCGGAAGCCGTCGCGTCGAACATTGTGGCCCGATCAAAGACATCCTTCTCCGCGGGGATGCGGATCCTACCGCCGCCAAGACGGCGCGCCATGTATGCGGTGTACGCTTTTTCCCGCATCATCGACGACATCGCCGACGGCGCGTTCGCAGAGGCGCGCAAGCGCGCAATGTTGGATGCGTGGCGGAGCGAGGTGTCGGCCGCCTATGCAGGTCGGCCGGCCTCCGCCGTCGGCGCGGAGCTCGCCTGGGCGCGGGCGAGGTTTGATCTGCCTGAGGCGGAATTCCAGGCCTTGATCGACGGCATGGCCATGGACGCCGGCGCGCCGATCGTTGCGCCGGATATGGCGACCTTTCGGCTCTACACGCGGCGGGTCGCGGGGGCGGTCGGGCTGCTCTCCATGCGTTGCTTCGGGGCTTGGGTCGGCGAGCCGTCCGAACGCTTCGCCTTGGCGCTGGGAGACGCTCTGCAATTCACCAACATCCTGCGGGATGTGGAGGAGGACGCCGAGATGGGGCGGCTCTACCTGCCGCGCGAGGTGCTGACCGCCCATGGCGCGCCGCTCGACGACCCGAGCGCCGTCGCGCAGCATCCAAAGCTGCAGGACATCTGCAGGGCGCTTGGCCACATGGCGGCGGCGCGTTTCCAAGACGCGCGACGGGAGATCCCGGCGCATCGGCGCGGGCGCTTGGCCCCCGCCTTGATGATGATGGGCGCCTATGAGGGCTATCTCAATCGAATGATCTCCGTGGATTTTCGGCGCGATGGCGGGCCGGTGACGCTGAGCGGTTTGCAGAAGTTAGGCTTAGGCCTGCGCTATGCGCTGGCTCCGCCCATGGCCCGTCCCTTGGTGACGGAGAGCCCTTTGGCGACGACAGCCCCCGGCGCTTCGGCATCCTCCGCCGCACAGGCGCAGGATAAAGCATGAGCGGCGCGGCGGCTCACAGCGCGTCCAGCGGCGGCGGACGGGCGATTGTGGTGGGGGCCGGGTTGGCCGGGCTCGCGGCCGCGTTGCGGCTGAGCGCGGCGGGCATGCGCGTGCGCATCTTCGAAGGCGCGGCCCAGGCCGGGGGGCGGTGTCGCTCCTTCCACGACGCCACGCTCGATCGCCTGATCGATAATGGCAATCATCTGGTTCTGACCGGCAATCGCTCGGTGCAAGCGCATCTTCGCGAAACGGGGGCCGAAGACGCGATGATCGCCGCGCCGACGGCCATCTTGCCTTTCGTGGATCTTCGGGACGGCCGCCGCTGGCGGATCGCCATGAACGCTGGGCCGCTGCCCTGGTGGGTTTGCGCGCCGAGCCGCCGAGCCCCGGGAACGAGCGCGCTCGATTATGCGGCGGCGCTGAGCCTTTTGACCGCGGGCCGAGGCGCCACGGTGGCCGAGGCGATCCGAGGGCGAGGTCCGGCCTGGGAGCTTTTTTGGGAGCCCATGACCGTCGCCGCGCTCAACGCGCCGCCGGAGCGCGCGTCGGCGAGGCTTCTCTGGGCGGTCCTGGCGGAGACCTTCTCCCGCGGCGCGGCCGCCAGCCGGCCGATGTTTGCGCGCGAGGGGTTGGGGCCCGCTTTGGTGGAGCCGGCGCTACGGGTTCTGAAGGCCCGGGGCGCTGAGGTGCGCTTTGGGGCGTCGGTGAAGGGGCTCGAGCGGCGCGGCGCGCGGGTGACGGCGCTGCGTTTGGGCGGTGAAAGCCTCGCGGTCGGCGCGGATGAGCAGGTGGTGCTCGCGTTGCCCCCCGGCAAATTGCGGATCGTCGCCCCGTGGATCGACGCGCCTGAAGATCGCTCGGCGATTGTGAACGCGCATTTCAAATTGCCCGACCCTGCGATCTTAAGCGATGCGCCGCCGATCCTGGGCGTGATCGGCGCGGCGACGCATTGGATCTTCGCGCGGGATGGGGTGGCCAGCATCACCATTTCGGCCGCGGAGGCCTATGAGGGCGTGCTGGACGCGCCCAGCGACGCGCTCGCGCCGCGCCTTTGGGCGGAGACCCGGGCCGCTCTGGGGCTCCGGGAGGGGCTTGAGCCGGTGGCGAGCCGCATCGTGAAGGAAAAGCGCGCCACCTTCGACCAGTCGCCGGACGGTGTGGCGCGCCGGCCAAAAGCCGCGACGGACCTGGAGAACCTCACGCTGGCGGGCGACGCCACCGATACCGGCTTGCCTGCGACCATCGAAGGCGCCATCCGCTCCGGCCACGTGGCGGCCCGGTTGGCTGTGCGGGCGGCGCGCCGGGCGGCGCGCCTAAACTCGGAGAGACCTGCTGCTGCGGTGGCTGCGGCTGGCGCGGAGTAAGGCGTCGGTGATCCAGGCGGAGGGGCGCTCCTCAGGGAGGGCGCGCCGCTCATCGGGCGGAGTGGACGAATGGGGCAGGGGACGGAACATGAATGACATCGCCACACCGCAGGGCGCGGATCTGCGCCGTCTCGGCGACGGCGCCACGACCTCCCCGGGGGAGACGAGACGAGAGGTGCGGCGGGACGTTCTTCGCGACATTGTCTCTGAGCAGCGCGATCGTCTGCTCGATCTCCAGGCGGAAGACGGGCATCTCGTGTTTGAATTGGAGGCGGATTGCACCATCCCAGCGGAGTATGTGCTGCTTCGCCATTTCCTGGGCGAGATCGACGCCGAGCGCGAGGCGAAGGTCGGCCGGTATCTCCGGCGGATCCAGAAGGATGACGGCTCATGGCCGCTGTTCCATGACGGCGATGGCGACATTTCCGCCTCGGTGAAAGGCTACTGGGCGCTGAAACTGATCGGCGACGATGTGGACGCGCCGCATATGGCGCGGGCGCGGTCCTGGATCCTACAAATGGGCGGGGCCGCGACGGCCAATGTGTTCACGCGGCTGAGCCTGGCGCTGTTCGAGCAAATCCCCTGGCGCGGCACGCCGGTGATCCCGGTGGAGGTGATGCTGCTGCCGAAATGGTTCCCCTTCCACATGACCAAGATCGCCTATTGGTCCCGCACCGTGATCGCGCCGTTGCTGATCCTCTGCTCCCGCAAGGCGAAGGCGGAGAACCCGACAGGCCGCGACATTCGCGAGCTGTTCGTCACCGCGCCTGAGACGCACCGCTTCTACCAGATCAACCCGACCAACTCGCTGGTCGGCCGCGCATTTCTGGGCCTCGACGCCGTGCTGCGCCGCGTGGAGCCGTATTTTCCAAAAGCGCTGCGCGCCCGGGCGGAGGCGCGGGCGGAAGCCTTCTTCATTGAGCGGTTGAATGGCGATGACGGCTTGGGCGGCATTTATCCGGCGATCGCCAACGCGGTGATGGCGCTCCGGGTGCTGGGCTACGCTGATGACAGCGACGAGATGCGTACGGCGCGCTCGGCGGTTGAGAAGCTGGTGATCGAGCGGGAGAAGGATGGAGAGATTTACTACCAGCCCTGTCTCTCGCCGGTCTGGGACACCTGCCTGAGCGCCCACGCCCTGCTTGAGAGCGGCGAGCGCGACGACCCCAAGCTCAAGGCGGCGCTGGATTGGTTGAAGGACAAGCAAATCCTCGATGTTCGCGGCGATTGGATTTCGCGCCGCCCGGACATTCGCCCGGGCGGATGGGCCTTCCAGTATGAGAACCCGCATTATCCGGATGTGGACGATACGGCGGTGGTGATCATGGCGATGCACCGGCAGGGCTCGCCCGATTACGCCGAGGCCATCGACCGGGGCTGCGAGTGGATCATCGGCATGCAGTCCTCCAGCGGCGGGTGGGGCGCGTTCGAGCCGGAGAACGAGCATTTCTACCTGAACTCGATCCCCTTCGCGGACCATGGCGCGCTTCTCGATCCGCCCACCGTGGACGTCACGGCGCGGTGTGTCGGATGTCTCGCCCAGGTGGACGCCGCGCGGTACGCCAAGGAGATCGCCAAGGGCGTCGCCTACATCCAGCGGGAGCAGGAGGCCGACGGCTCATGGTTCGGCCGTTGGGGCGCGAACTACATTTATGGGACCTGGTCGGTCCTGGTGGCGTTGAAAGGTGCGGGCGAGGATATGCGGCAGCCCTACATCCAACGCGCCGTGTCGTGGCTGAAGGCGCGGCAGCGGCCCGATGGCGGCTGGGGCGAGGGGCTAGAGACGTATGAGGCCGCGCGGAAGGGCTTTTCCCGCGGCTCCACCGCCTCCCAAACCGCTTGGGCGACGTTGGCGCTGATGTCCGCCGACGCGGTCGACGATCCCGCCACCGCGCGCGGCGTCGCCTGGTTGCAGGACGCCGAACGGGAGGGCGCGCGTTGGAGCGAAGAGCATTGGACAGGCACCGGCTTTCCGCGGGTGTTCTATCTCAAATACCATGGCTACGCGGCGTTCTTCCCGCTCTGGGCCACCGCCCGCTATGAGCGGCTGACCAGTTCGAACCGGCGCGAGGTCGAGTGGGCGATGTGACTGGACCGGTGGAGGCGCCGCCGCCACCTTCGGCAGCTCCTGAGCGGCAGGCCGCGCGCGCGGGGCCAGGGCTGATCACGCGCCAAAAGGCGCGTCATGAGGCGCACCATGGGGACCAACCGGTCCTGGGCGTGGTGTGCGGACTGCAATCTGAGGCGGCGGCGTTAGGGGCCTGGCGGCGCGACGCGCGGATCGCCGTGGAGATCACGGGCGCTCGGGCCGGGGCCGCCGCCGCCGCAGCCGAACGGTTGGCGGCGCGCGGGGTCTCGGCCTTTGTCTCCTTCGGATTGGCCGGAGGGCTTGATCCGTCGTTGCGGCCGGGCGACGCGCTGCGCCCCATCGCCGTCACCAACAGCTTGGGCGCGTCGATCCCCGTCGCCGCGCCGCTGGAGGGCGTGGCCATCGCCCGATTGGCGTCGGCGGATCGGATCATCGACACGCCCAAGGCCAAGGCCGCCCTGGCCGCGGAGACCGGTGCGGCGGCGGTGGATATGGAGAGTTGGGAGGTCGCCTCGGTGGCCGCTCGACGGCGGGCGCCCCTCTTGGTGCTCCGCGCTGTCGCGGATCCTGCCGATCGCGCGCTGCCGCCGGCGGCTCTGACGGCCACCCGGCCCGATGGCGGCGTGGCCCTCGGCGCGGTGCTTGGCGCGTTGGCGCGGAGCCCCGGTCAACTGCCCGATCTGGTTCGGCTCGGCCGCGACGCCGCCTCGGGGACAGAGACGCTCAAGCGCCTCATCGCCGAAGGCGCTCTCAAGGCTTTTCTCATCGCGCATGCGCCGCATTAAGCGGATGGTCGTTTCGAAAGCCATTTGCAGTCACGCCCTTATCCGCGCAAAAGACCCACACCCCTGAAGCTCCGAGGGCGATCGGAGCGGCGCCGCCTTGCGCAACCCGCTCGGAAGCGCCTAATCGCAGCCAAACGGGCTCCGTGCTCCATAAGAACAATGAGGCGTGCCGATGAAGTTGCGGCGCAACATCGAGAAAGAGCTCGCTAAGTTCAAAGCGGGCATTCTGTATCGACTTTTGAAGGAAAACGGTCGGGACCACATTTGGCGCTTCGCCATCGCCTTTGTCTTATTGGCCTGCGTCGGCGCGGTGACGGGCCTCACCGCCTATCTGATGGAAGACGTGATCAATGAGATCTTTGTCGAGCGCCGAGCGGAGGCGCTTTACTGGATCTCAGGGGCCGTGGCGCTGCTGTTTCTCATCAAGGGCGCCTGCGCCTACGCGAGCTCGATGATCATGTCCTTCATTGGCAACGACATCGTCGCGCGGGTGCAGCGGCAGCTCTACGACAAAATGATCAACACCTCGATGTCGGGGATGTCGTCTTACACTCATGGCGTGTTGACCATGCGCTTCACCCACAACGCCACCGCAGCGCGCAACGCGCTGAACCTTGTTGTGGTGAATTTCTGGCAAAACGTGTTCATGTTGATCGCGCTGGTGACCGTGATGGTTATCCAGGATCCCTATCTGTCTCTGGCGTTCTTCATCGCCGGCCCGCCCATCATCCTGTGCGTCAACGCGATTGTCAGGGCGATCAAAGCGATCGTGCGGAACGAATTCGCCGCCATGGCGCGGATCCCCGGGATCGTCAAAGAGACGTTTGTCGGCGTCAAACCGATCAAGACTTTTCAGCTCGAAGGGCGTTTCCGCGGCGAGATGAACGAGGCGATCACCGGTCTTAGAAGCCGTATGAACGCGCTCGCGCGGCTCTCTAACATGACGGTCCCGCTCATGGAGGTGTTCGCAGGCGTCTCAATCGCTTTGGTCGTCTTGTTTGGCGGCTGGCAGGTGATCGCCAATGACAAAGAGCCGGGCGCCTTCTTCTCGTTCATCACGGCGTTGCTATTGGCGTATGACCCCGCCCGCCGTTTGGCGCGATTTCAGGTTGATTTCCAGACCGCGATGATCGGCGTGGGCATGCTATATGAGTTCCTCGACGATGGCGAGCTTGAGCGCGACCCCCAGGGAGCGAAACCGCTGGTCGCGTCCTCCGCGCAGATCAAGTTTGTGGACGTCACGTTTTCCTACGGCAAGGCGGAGGCGCTCCGCGGCGTTGATCTGGTGGTTCCCAGCCAAAGCGTAACGGCGCTGGTGGGACCTTCCGGAGCGGGAAAGTCGACGCTGTTTTCGCTGGTCACCAAACTCTACGAGCCCTCCGGCGGTCGTCTGCTGGTGGATGGCGTCGACACGCGAGGCGTGACCACGGCCTCGCTGCGCGATTTGATCTCGGTCGTCTCCCAAGACAATTGGCTGTTCGAAGGCACGGTCCGTGAGAACATCGCCCTCGGCGACGCGGACGCCGATGAGGCTCGGATCGCCTGGGCCTGCGAACAAGCCTGCGTCACTGAATTTTTGCCAGAGTTGCCCAATGGCTTGGACACGGATGTCGGCGAGGGCGGGCGAAATCTGTCGGGCGGGCAGCGCCAACGGGTGTCTATCGCGCGCGCTTTGCTCCGCGAGCGCCCGATCCTCCTGCTCGATGAGGCGACGTCGTCGCTCGACTCCCTCACCGAAGCGAAAGTTCAAGCGGCGATCGACAAGCTGATGATTGGGCGGACCACCCTGGTGATCGCGCATCGCCTGTCCACCGTTCTGCACGCCCAACAGATCGCCGTGATGGATCAGGGGCGTGTGATCGCGACGGGCTCCCATGACGCGTTGATCGCGAACAACACGCTTTACCGCGCGATCTATGAGACACAATTCGCGCACGCCACGCAGACGGCGGCCACGGGCACGTAAAACTCTGTTAAAGGCGCGACGCCACGCGCCGCCGGCTCGGTTAGGCGGCGGGATCGAGTTTTTTCATTTCTTCGGCCACGATGCGCTCATGGTGCTCCTCGCCGGCGCGCGCTTTGGAGAGGTCGATCTCTGGGGCCAGCGGACCACGCGTGCGCAAGCCTCGGAGCGCCAGCGTCAGCATCTTCCAGGGCTGGGTGAAGGCGATGTTGGCCGCGGTCGGCTCATAGCCGCAATGCGCCATGCAATCGGAGCATTTCTCATAGCGCCCGGTGCCATAGAGATCCCAATCGGTGGTCTCCATCAGCTCCTGATACGTCTCCGCGTAGCCTTCGCCGAGCAAGTAGCAGGGCTTTTGCCATCCAAACACGTTCCGTGTCGGCATGCCCCAGGGCGTACACATCATTTCCTGGTTGCCGAGCAGGAAGTCGAGAAACAGGGGCGAGTGGCTGAGCGACCATTCCGGCGCTTTGCCCCCGCGACGTTTCGCGCCGATCTCCCACACATCACGGAAGAAGGTTTTAGTCCGCTTGCGGGCCAAGAAATGCTGCTGATCCGGCGCGCGCTCATAGGCGAAGCCCGGCGACATGGAGATGTTCACGCCCAGCGCGGTGCAATAGTCGAGGTAGTCCGCCAACTCATCAGCGGGATAGCCCTCAAAGATCGTCGCGTTCACGTTGACGGAGAAGCCCGCGTCTTGGGCGACTTTGATGGCGCGCACGGCTTTCTCAAAAACGCCTTCGCGGTCCACCGCCTTGTCGTGATGGCCCTTTAGCCCGTCCAGATGCACTGAGAAAAACAGGTAAGGAGACGGCTCGAAGAGATCGAGTTTCTTCTCGAGGAGAAGAGCGTTGGTGCAGAGCGAAATGTATTTCTTTCGCTCGATCAGCCCGGAGACGATCTCGCCGATTTCCTTGTGGATCAACGGCTCCCCGCCCGGGATGGCGACCATGGGCGCGCCGCATTCCTCGGCGGCGTCCCAGCACTCTTGCGGGGTGAGACGGCGATTGAGGATCGGGTCGGGATAGTCGATCTTTCCGCAGCCGGGGCAAGCGAGATTGCAGCGGAACAGCGGCTCCAGCATCAGCACAAGAGGATATCGCTTCCGCCCTTCCCACTTCATCCGCGCCAAATAGGCGGCGACCGCCATCTGCTGCCGAAGCGGCACCCCCATAACCACACTCCCCGAACGTCAAATCGCCTACAACGCGAGACCGTAGGCGGATTTCGGGCTTTCGGTCAAACCTGGCGGTCCCGCAGATCTGGCGACGGGGCGTTCTCTGACGCCCGATGTGGCGCCGGCGCTTGACAGGCGGGGTCGCGCTCACGATTTTGCGTTGCAGCATTGCACGCCCGCCCCGGTTTGGGCGACAGCGGCTGCGGCGGGGCGCGACCATGGCTTCGGCCAAAGGCGCGTGGCGACAGCGGCGAACCATGGGGCGTCGACCGCTGTTTAAACGCGGGGCGCACGCAAACTTGAAGGCGCCGAACCGGCAGCGAACTTATGACAAATTGACGTCGGCCGCTCAGCCATGGATATGGCGTCTAGAGTGGGGTCCGCCGGGCGGTTGTACGACGTGACGCGCCGTCCTGCAGACGCGGCGAGGGGAAGGACAAGCGGAGATGAGTGGAGGGAAGGCTTGGTCGCGGCGCCGTCGCCAAGCCCGTAAATCGTCCGCTTCGGCGTCGACCCGTCGCAAGGCGCATCCGGCCTCGCCGCTGCTTGAGCGCATCGGCGCGGGCCTGGAGGCTTGGACCGAGTTCACCCTGGCGCGGCCGCGCACGGTGTTGGTCGCGCTGCTATTGCTCTGCTGTGCGGCGTTCGCCACGGCGGCGGGGCGGCTGGCGGTGGATACCGACAGCTCCCGGATGCTGGCCGAAGATCTCCCTTTTCAACAGCGCGCCTTGGCGCTTCGCGAGGCCTTTCCTCAGCTAAAAGAGAGCCTCGTCGTTGTGATCCGCGCCGAAACCGCAGATGCGGCCGACGCCGCGGCGTCGGCGCTTCGATCAACCCTCGCAGCGCGAAGCGACCGCTTTGAAAGCGTGTTCGCGCCGTCGGTCGATCCCTTTTTCCGCTCCCATGGCTTCCTGTACGGAGAGCTGGAGGACGTCGAGGCTCGCGTGAACGGCTTGGCGTCGGCCGGCAATTTGCTGGCCCGCCTGCGGACCGATCAATCGCTCCAGAATTTCCTGGGCGCCATCGCCGAGGCGCGGAACCTGGCCGCCTTTAGCGAGGTGGATAAGGCCGCCCTTGAGGCGTTTCAGCTGGAGGCCGCGGCTGTTTTCGCCGCGCACGCCCGCGGTGAGCGCCGGGCCTTTGGCTGGGTGGGCGCGCTTGACCCGGCCGCCCCGCCGCCGGCGGCCGACGCGCTGGCCTCGGCCCCCGATGGCGTCGTCGACCCGGCCGAAATCGTCACGCCGCCCACGGTGCGCACCATGTTGCTCCGGCCTAAGCTCGACTATACGCGGCTTAATCCGGCCAAGCCGGCGCTGGAGGCGACCCGCGCCGCCATTGACGCCCTGCCGTCTGAAGTGACCGACGGTGTCCAGATCGGCGTGACGGGCGACCCAGCCCTCCGGGCGGACGAGTTGCAGTCGGTCACGGAAACCTTGGCGATTTCGCTGGCGTTGTCTCTGCTGCTGGTGGCGTTGGCGCTGCGGGCCGCCTGCGGGTCGATGGGGCGCGCCATGGTCGCGCTCGGGATCCTTTTGGTCAGCTTGGCGCTGACCACGGGCGCCGCCGCCCTATTGGCCACGCCGCTCAACTTGGTGTCGGTCGCCTTTATCGTGCTGATGGTTGGGCTGGGTGTCGATTTCGCGATCCACCTGTTGCTCTATATCGAGGAGCGCGTGCGCCGTGGGTTCACCTTCAGTTATGTGCTTCGACGGTCCGCGCGCGAGGTGGGGCCCTCCTTGGCGCTGAGCGCGGCGACAACCGCTCTGGCGTTCTTCGCCTTCACCACCACGGACTTCGTCGGCATGGCTCAGCTGGGCCTGATCGGCGGCGTCGGCGTTTTGATCGCGTTCGCCTCCGCCGTCACGCTCACGCCAGCCGTGGCGGCGCTCCGCCCCAATCTGCTGACCTCGCCGCGGGGCGCGCCGCCGCTCAATGTGCTCTGGCGGGCCATCCGTCCCAACGACCCCAGTCCGCGCTCCGGGGAGGCGCGGGCCGCCAATCTCGCATACTGGTCCGAGCGGCTTGGAAGGGTGGCGCCGATGGCGGCTCTGTTGGCGAGCTTCGGCGCTGTCGCCTTGTTGCCGCACGCGCGCTTTGACGCCGACCCGATGAACCTCCGCAACGCCGACGCGCCGTCCATGGTCGCCTTCGCCCATTTGGCGGAGCAGTCCGCCGGCGCGAACGGAGCCAGCCCCCTGACCTTGAGCGTGCTGGCCGATGACGCCGACGCGGCGGCGGAGGTCGCCGGTCGACTTGAGCGGTCGCCGCTGGTGGCCTCCGCCCGCTCGTTGCGGGACTTCATTCCCTCCGACCAAGAGGAAAAATTCGAGCTGCTGGACATCGCCGGCATCTCCATCGAACACGCGGTGGCGGGCGAGCCGACGATTTTTTCGGAGACGACCGCGCACAGCCCTACGACGTTGGCCGACGAGATCGAGCGTTCGGACGTGGGCCAGAACCCGGAAACAGATCCAACTGCGGCGCAACTCGCCGCGGCGCTGCGGCTCTATGCGGCGACGCCCCAGGCCGCCGACGCCGCGTTGCAGGCGGATCTATACCGGCATTTCCCCGCTTTCATGGACCGTGTCGCCGCCATGTTGGAGGCGCAGCCCGTGACGGAGGAGGCGCTGCCAGAGGCGCTCCGCGAGCGCTTTGTGGCCGCGGATGGGCGGCTGCGGGTCGAAGCGTCGCCGGCTGAGGATGTGCGCGATCCGGAAGCGCTCAGCGCGTTCGTGGACGCCGTCGCGGCGCTTGAGCCCCGCGCCGCGGGCGGCCCCGTTCAGATCGCGGGAGCCGCGCGCGCGGTCTCGGGGGCCATGGCGCAGGCGACGCTGTTGGCCTTGGCCGCCACCGCCCTGTTGGCCTTTGCGGCGCTTCGGCGTTGGTCTCTCACCTTCGCCATCCTCGCGCCGTTAGCGGCGGCCGGCGCCATGACGGCGGCCGCGGGCGTGATCTTGGGCGCGCCCTTCAACTACGCCAATGTGATCGTGTTGCCGCTGATTATCGGCGTGGGCGTCGACAGCGGCGTGCATTTGGCGCTCCGCGACGTCGCGGTCGGCCCCAAAAAGAGCGTGTTTTCAACCTCGACGCCGCGCGCCGTGGTCTACAGCGCCGCCACCACCATCGCCGCTTTCGGCACGCTGGCGTTGTCCCAGCATCCTGGCACGGCGAGCATGGGGCTGCTGCTGGCCATTGGCCTCGCCGCCGCCTTGTTCTCCGTGTTAGCTCTCACCCCTGTTCTCATCCGATGGGCTCAAACAGGCGCGGCCAGCGACGCGTTCTTTGGCCCCGTACGCGACGCGCTCTACGGCTCACGCGGCGAAAAAGGAGGGCGGCCATGAGCTTGGCCAGGAGTGCGCCAAAAAGTGCGCCGGGGAGTGTGATCTGGCGTGTCTTGTTGAGTGTCTTGTTGAGTGTCTTGGGCTCCCGCGCGGTGACGCCCAGACGGCGTTCAATCCTCACACTTCGCCTGGCCGCTGTGATAGCCGTAGCGTCGGTGCTCGCGCCGCCCTCGGCAGGGGCGACGCCGGCGGAGACGGCCGCTCAAGCCGCGGCGCGCGGGTTGATCGACGAGGCGCACGCGGCGCAGGCCGCGGCGGGCATCGGCCCGCTCACCGCGGTGATCGCCCGCAACTTCGACATTGCGTTTTGGGAGCGCTTTATTCTCGGCCGAGGCGGCCTTGGCATGACGCCGGCGCAGAGAGCGGAGTTCCGCGCGTTGCTGCCCGCTTACATCGCCAGGCTCTACAAGAACCAGCTCAGCGGCGGCGACGCCGGGAAGCCCCAGGTGATCAGCTCCCGCGTCGCCTTCAATGACGTGTTCGTCAAAGCGCGCATTCCACGGGGCGCCGGTAAGCAACCGATCCCAGCGGAATGGCGGATGTCCGACAGCACCGGGTCGATTTTGGTGAAGGACATTGTCGTCGGCGGCACGACGTTCCTGGTGCTGAAGCGCAGCGAATTCCGCGGCGTGGTGAAACGGGAAGGGGTTGCGGCGATGTTGGGGCGCATGCGGGCCATCGCCGAAGGGCGGACCTAGCGTCGACCAGCGCGGGTTTGCGGCTGCAGGGCGATGGATGATGCATCGCCCATATGCATCGCCCATGACGCCGCGCCGTAGTTTCGGCGGGGGTCGGGCGCTTGCGGGTTGAGCCGCGTGGGGCGTCGGCGCGCGCGGCGTCGCATGGGATCTGAGAGGGTTGGCCTCTCGACGTCGACATTGCGGCGATGAGCGGATTGGGGACGGGACGGCATGCGGCATCCCTTGAGCGGCGCGGACACGGCTACCTTGGCGAGTGTTTTTCGCGATGCGGGTCCGCTGTCGCGCAAAGGGTCCGCTTTGGCGATCCGCGTCGCCGCGGCGGCGCGCTCACCGGCCTCTGCGCTGGAGCATCAATGGGTCAAACGGCGGCTGCCTGACGCGTCTGAGATCCCGCCGCCCGTGTTCATTCTGGGGCATTGGCGCTCGGGTACGACGCATCTCTATAACGTCATGGCCAAAGCGGGCTTCGGCTATGTCCCGCCGCTCGCCACGGGCCTGCCCTGGGATCTTTTCGGCATCGCCCGCGCGTTCCGGCCGCTCCTGGAGCGCGCGTTGCCGAAAAGCCGGTATATCGACGCGATCCCCGTGACGCCCGACAGCCCGCAGGAAGATGAGTTCGCTCTGGCTAATATGAGCCCGATCTCCTTCGCCCACGCCCTCTATTTCCCACAGCGTTTCGAACGGCATGTGGCCCGCGGATTGTTCTTCGAGGGCTGCTCGCAAGAGGAAGTCGCCGCTTGGCGGGAGACGTTTTCATATCTCATGCGGAAGCTCGCGCTCCATCAAGGCGCGCAACTGTTAATCAAGAACCCCGCCCATACGGCCCGGGTGCGCGAAATCCGCGCTGTTTTCCCAAAGGCGAAGTTCATCCATATCCACCGCGATCCCTTCGCCGTGTTTCCCTCGATGCGGAATTACTACGCCAAATTGTTGCCCGTGATGGCGCTGCAGGACTTTGGGCATCTCGACATCGATGAGGCGGTGTTGGGCGTCTATCCGAAGATGATGTCGCAGATGCTGGAGCAAACCGCCGATCTCAGGCCGCCGAATTTCGTCGAGGTCGCCTACGCTGATCTGGACAGCGCGCCCATGGAGACGTTGGAGCGCATTTACGGCGCGCTAGAGCTGGAGGGTTTCGCGCACGCCGCGCCGCGCTTTGAGGCTTATCTCGCCACGGTCGAGCGCTTCTCTAAAAACAGCTTCCGCCGCGATCCGGCCATGGTGGCGAAGGTATCGGAGCGCTGGGCGCCGTTTTTGGAGCGCTGGCGGTATGCGACGCCCGAACTGGCGTGAGCTGGATCAGGTTTGGCGCGGGCGCCGGAGCCGCCTTCGTTCTCGTCGTGGCGGCTTTCTCCTATTGGGCGCTCTCGCCGTCCCCGCCGCTCGACGCTCGCTATACCGCGGACGCGTGTCGCCGTGTCGCGCCGGAGATCCGCGGCGTTGAGGATCTCGATCTGCTTCCCGACGGCCGCGTGCTCCTGTCCGCCCATGATCGGCGCGCCCACATCCATGGCGGCGCGACGCGCTTGCCCGATGGGGCGCTCTACGCGCTCGATCGGGCGACCCTCAGCGTGACCGAACTCTGGCCGCGCGACATGCCGCAAGAGGGCGGTTTTCACCCCCATGGCGTGGCGGTGTTTGGGAACCGGGTCGCGGTGATCAATCGTCGCTGGAGGGATGGCGGTCCGCCCGCGGGCGGGACACGCATCGCTCTATTCCGCATCGCGGAGAATCGCCTCGAGCGGGCCGGGACACTATCGGATCCCGGTCTATGTCGCGCCAATGATCTCGCGCCTGTCGGGGACGGCCTGCTGGTGAGCTTGGACGGAGGCGGATGCGTCTCGTCCATTGGTGAGACGCTGTTGGGCGGCGGCGGCGCAGTGGTTGAGATCGCGGCCGAGGCCATCGACCAGGGGCGCCTGGACACGCCGCTGCTCCGCAAATTTCCCGTGGATCTGAATTTCGCCAATGGGGTCCTGTCGCGGGCGGACGGCGTTTGGACGGCCGAGACGCGGGGAGGGGGGCTCCGGTCTTCTCAAGGAGCGCGCATCGCCACGCCGGGCGGACCCGACAATCTCACACGGGACGGCGCAGCGATGGTCCTCGCGCTCCACCCCAACCTGCTCCGTTTGGCGTTGCATCGGCGGGGCTGGGGGCCGTCCGCCCCGAGCCGCATCGTCCGGATCACGCCGCCCTCTGAACGAGACGGTTCAACAGGAGAGGCTGGCGTGGAGATCCTGTTCGACGACCCGACTGGGCGGATTTTCGCCGGCGCCACGGTGGGCTTGGCGCTGCGGGACGACCCGGCCGGTGGGGAGGCGCTGCTGATCGCCGGGGCCCATGAGCGCGGCCTGTTGCTCTGCGGCGGCGCGCACCAAGAGGGCGGGTCATGAGACGCGTGCTGATCACCGGATCTGCGGGGTTTCTTGGGCGGCATCTGTGCGCGGCCGTGCGCGCCTCGGGCGCTGAACCGCGGGGGCTGGATCTGGCGGAGGGGACGCCTGAAGGGGTTGAGACCCTGCGCGGCTCCCTTGATGACGACGCGCTCCTGGCCCGGGCGCTGGATGGCGTCGACGCGGTGATCCATGCGGCCGCCCTGGCCGATCTCTGGCGCGCCGACCCGGCCGAATTCGACGCGGTGAACCATCAGGGCGCGCGGCGGCTGTTCCGCGGCGCCCTGGCCGCCGGGGTCCGCCGCGTCGCCCATATCTCCAGCTACACCACCCTGATCGCGGGCGGTCGCGTCGATCCCGGGGCGCCCCTCGACGAGACCGTCGAGCACCCGCCCGGCGCCTTGCTCGGCCCCTATCCGGCCGCCAAACGCCGCGCGGAGTTGGCGGCGGTCGCGGCGGCGCGG